>JAIXVH010000050.1 GCA_027483125.1 Acetobacteraceae bacterium
AGGGAAGCCCGCAGCTCGGCCTCGGAGGGCGGCGGGGCGATCGCATCCTCGCCGGCGGCCAGGTAGAGCAGCGGGTGCGTCTCGGCGGCGCGCAGCCAGGCGCGGTCCTGCGTGGCGGCCCGCGCCGCGCGCTGCGCGCGCGAGACCTCGGGATGCCAACCCGCCAGCCAGACGCTCGCATCATGCCCGGGCGCGAAATAGGCGCGCTGGAGGTGGCCCAGCCGTTCCGCATCGCTCAGCGACATGTTGAAGCTGGAGGAAATGGCGTGGCTGATGGCGGGGTCCAACTCGGCCGCCGTGACAGCGGCGAGCAAGGCCAGGCCGCCCACCAGTTCGGGCCGATCATGCGCCAGCACACGGGCGACCCAATTGCCCGCCGCATGCCCGGCCACCAGGGCCGGGCCGCAGCCACTCCATTCCAGCACGGCCGCCATATCCGCCGCCATGTCATGCAGCGTGGCCCCCGGCGTGAGCGGCGCGGAACGCCCGATGCCGCGCGGCTCAGGCCGGATGAGGCGCAGCCCCGCCGCCAAAAGACCCGGCGCGATGCCATCGAAATCCTCCTGACCCCGGCCGAGCGAGGGGATGAGGATGAGCGGGTGGCCCTCCCCGATCACCGCGACATCGAGGGGGCCGTTCGGAAGCGGCAGCACATGCTGGCCATGGATGGATGGCACCAGGTTGGTCATGCGGGTTCCTCGCGCTCGGATTGATCGGCCAATGATCCATTAAACCATATGATTGACATTTACACCCGGTCGCGGTGAAACTCCCCCCAACAAGGCGGGGCACCGTCACCCTTTGCGGTGATGGGCGCATCGGACCCAGCCGAGAGAATTCCAGGGAGCACCCGCCATGATCCGTTTCGCCCTGCCGCGCCGTTCCCTCCTGGCCCTCGGAGCCACAGCAGGCCTCGCGGCACCCACCCTGGCGCAGCAGGCCCAGGCGGGCCGCGCGCTGGTCGGCTTTCCGCCCGGCGGCACCGCCGACATCATCACGCGCCTCTATGTCGAGCAACTGCGCCAGTCGCGCGGCCGGCCGCTCATCGTGGACAATCGCCCGGGCGCCGGCGGGCGCCTGGCGCTCGAGGCGCTGAAGGGCGCCCCCACCGATGGCGGCGCCTTTGCCATCACGCCGGCCAGCATGCTGACCATCTACCCGCATCTCTATGCGCGCACGCTGCGCTATGACGTGGCCAACGACTTCACGCCGGTGAGCCCGGTCTGCATCTTTCCCTTCGGCTTCGCCGTCAGTGCGCGCCACCCGGCGCGCACGCCTCAGGAATTCATCACCTGGGCCAGGACGCGCGATGCCGTGGATTGGGCAAGCCCGGTGCCCGGCTCCATGCCGCATTTCATCGGCACACAACTGGCCCGGATGGCCGGGATCACGATGAGCCATGTGCCCTTCCGCGGCTCGGCGCCCGCGATCCAGGGGCTGCTCTCCGGGTCGATCCAGGCGGTGCTGCTGCCGATTGGCGAGCTGACGGCCTTTCATCGCAACGGCGATGCGCGGCTCATCGGCGTCACCGCGCCCGCCCGCCTGGAGCGCTTGCCGGATGTGGCGACCTTCGCCGAAGCCGGCCTGGCTGAGCTGACCTATGAAGAATGGTTTGGTGCCATGCTGCCAGCCCGCGCGCCCGAGGCGGTGGTGGCAGAACTGCATCGCGGCATCGCCGCGGCCACGCAGAACGCGCAGCTGCGCGAAAGCCTCACCCGGTTGGAGATGGGCCCCTTGATCCTGGAGCCCTCCGCCTTCCGCGCCCGCATGCTGCGCGAGCGCGACGCCTGGGGCCCGATCGTCGCCGCCTCCGGCTTCAATCCGGACGAGTGATGCCGCAAGCTCCCCGCAACAACAGAAAGGAAGGGAAGGACAACATGACGGCCAGCGATGTTCCGGACCGCTTCGAACCCTGGCCCCCGGGCATCGAGCCTGCGGTGCCCATCGCAGGCTATCCGAATACCTGGACCTTCACGCCGTCCCAAGCCCCGATCCGTCGCCCCGCGACGCGCACCGAAGCGACCGGCCCGATGGAACTGCAGCGCAAGCTGCCCTGCGGCGATGCGAATCTGGCGGAGCTCTCGCCCGGCAAATTCGCGATCGGCCAGTTGATGCACATCGCCGGCCGCATCCTCGATGAGGAAGGCCGCCCGGTGCGCGGCGCCATCGTGGAGCTGTGGCAGGCCAATGCGTCGGGCCGCTACTTCCATCCGATCGACCAGCGCGCCGCGCCGCTGGACCCCAATTTCATCGGCAATGGGCGCATCAGGACGGATGATGAGGGGCGCTACGCCTTCATGACCGTCAAGCCAGGCGCCTATCCCGTGCCGGTGAAGGAGACCTGGTGGCGGCCGCCGCATCTGCATTTCTCGGTGATCGGGCCCTCCTCGCTCTCGCGCCTCGTCACCCAGATGTATTTCGAGGGCGATCCGCTGAACGCACTGGACCGCATCCTGAACTCCATCCCGGACCGCGCCGCGCGGCAGCGGTTGATCGCGCGCGACCTGCCCCCGGCCGAGGTGGGCGATGAATGGCTCGGCTTCACGCATGACATCGTGCTGCGCGGCCGCCACGCCACGCCAATGACGCCTTGAGGAGCGAGGCCGCATGTCCAACTCCCTGCTCGCGCCGACATCGCAACACACGATCGGGCCCTTCTTCCCGCGCACCTTCTTCCAGCCCAGCGACAATGACCTGACGCGCGTCACGCATGGTGCCGAACCCACGGCGCGGGGCGAGGCGATCCTGCTGCGCGGCACGGTGCTGCGGGCCGAGGCAGTGCCCTGCCTGAACCAGATCCTGGAAGCCTGGCAGGCGGATGCCGCGGGGCGCTTCAATCACCCATTGGACCCGGAGCGGGATCTGGCGGACCCTGATTTCCTGGGCTGGGGGCGCGCCTGGACCGATGCCGAAGGGAGTTACGACTTCCGCACCATCATCCCCGGCGGCTATAGCGATGCGGCCGGGCGCCGAGCGCCGCACATCAACCTGAGCGTGATGGGGGCGGGGCTGATGCGCCGCGCGCAGACCACCGTCTTCTTCCCCGATTTCCCGGCGGAGAACGCGGCGGACCCCGTGCTGACCCTGGTGCCAGAGGCGCATCGCGGCAAGCTGATCGCGGTGCCGGGCGGCATGGTGGATGGTGTGCGCGTGTTCCGCTTCGACATCCGCCTGCAGGGCGATGCTGCGACGGAGACGCCCTTCTTCGAGGATTGAAGGGCCGATCTGGTCTGGCCGCGCGCCCGCCCCCGACAGCATTGACTGCATGCCGATACCCTGCAACCCATCGCGCCATGAGCATGGCCGAACCATGCCGAAACGGAGGAGAGTGACATGCGCCGCAGCACCACAACGCGACCACGTCAGGCGAGAACGCCCCCGCTCATGGCGCTTGCCGCGCTGTCCCTTGTCTCACTGAGCCTGCCCGGCCATGCCAGCGACAACCGCACGCCGGCGCGGCTGAGCGCGGCGACACCGGGCAGTTTCACCGGCGATTGCGCAAGCCTGGTGACGACGCTGTCCGGCATCCCCGGTACCACCATCACCGCCGCCAACAACCTGGCGGCCGGGGCCGTCATGGTGGGCGGGCGGCAGGTCGATGGACGGCGGGAGGGCGGCCAGCCGGTCGCTGCGCATTGCCAGGTTCTCGGCACGCTGAATGAACGAATCAGCCCGGTGGATGGGCGCGCCTATGGCATCGATTTCGAAATGCGCCTGCCCCTGCAATGGAATGGCCGCTTCTTCCACCAGGGCAATGGCGGCCTGGACGGCGTGGTGCTGCCGGCGCTGGCCGAATTCGGCGGCGGCCCGATCACTGGCGGGCTGCACCAGGGCTTCGCGGTGCTGAGTTCCAATGCCGGCAACCGCGACCGTGGCGAGGC
>JAIXVH010000060.1 GCA_027483125.1 Acetobacteraceae bacterium
CTTGCCGCCGGTCAGGATGGTGTCGGCGAACATCAGTTCTCCCTTTGCAGCCGGCCGGCGCGCAGCATCGCCGCCCAGCGTTCGATATCGGCGGCGAAATAGCGGGTGAATTCGGCGCGCGGCGCGGGGATGGGCTCGGCAGCTGCCTGGCGCAGCCGGTCCTGCATGGCGGGCGATTGCAGCGCGCGCAGCAGGGCGGCCTCGACCCGCGTCAGCGCTTCCTCCGGTGCGCCGGCGCGGGCGAAGAGGCCGACCCAGGTGGCGAAGGCAAAGCCCGGCACGCCGGCTTCCGCGACCGTCGGCACATCGGGCAGCGCCTGCGAACGGCGGTCGGAGGTGGTGGCCAGCGCCCGCACCGCGCCCTGCTGCACCTGGCCGATGGAACTGGCCATGATGTCCAGCAGCATGGTGATGCGGCCTGCGATCAAATCCGGATAGACCGCGCCCGAGCCGCGATAGGGCACATGCGTGATCTCGATGCCCGCCGCCTGTGCCAGCAGCGCGCCCGCCAGGTGGCTGCCCGTGCCGGGGCCTGACGAACCATAGGTGACGCTGCTGGGTGCGGCGCGTGCGGCCGCGAGCAGCCCGCGTATGTCCCGGTGCGGCGATTGCTGCGAGACCACCACCAGCGACGGAATGGCGCCCACGCCGGCCATCGGCACCAGGTCGCGCAGCGGGTCGAAGGGCAGCGTGGTCAGCGACACGCTGGAAGCCAGCCCCGCGCCGGTGAACAGCAGCGTCTGCCCATCCGGCCGCGATTGCTGCGCCACATGCGCGGCACCGACATTGCCGCCCGCGCCGGGGCGCGTGTCGATCACCACGGTCTGGCCGAGTTCCTGCTGCAAAGGCGGCACCAGCGCGCGGGCCAGGACATCAATGGTGCCGCCGGGCGCGAAGGGCACCACCAGCGTGACCGGCCCGGCCTGTGCCCGGGCGGTGGCGGAGAGCAGGGCTGGCATGGCCAGCAGGGCGCGGCGCATCGGCATGCGCCAGCTTTGCGCGCGCGCGCCGACAGGGCAACCGCTTCACGAAACCGCGAAGCGCGCAGCGCTTGCCCAAGCACACCGCGCTGTGGTGTTGTTACGCATCTGAACAACGCGGCTGCGCCGCATGAGGATGCCATGATCCGCAAGTTTGCTCTGCCTGTTCTGTTGGTCGGTGCGCTGCTCGGCACCACCGCCTGCAACCCCTATGACCCGGCCTCGCGCGGGGCCGGTGGCGCGCTGATCGGCGCGGGCAGCGGCGCGGCGCTGGGCGCCATTGCCGGTGGCGGCCGCGGCGCTGCGATCGGCGCCATCGCCGGCGGCCTGGTGGGTGGTGCGGCCGGTATCGCGACCACGCCGCAGGCCGGCCCGGTCTATGCTGCCCCGCCCCCGGGGCCTGGCTTCAAGTAAGACGCGCCGTCGCGCGCCATGGCGCCGGCCAGCGATGGCCGGCGCTTTTTTGTGCCCGAACGCCATTGTGGCGGTTCGCCATCATCGCCACGGCGTTGCCCCCATCGCCTTCAACATACCTTCGCGACGCCCTTCGGCTGACAAGGCCGGCCGGCAATCTTCCTCCTGCATCCAGCCCAACAGGAGGAAACGATGCGCAACTTCTCCCGGATTTCCCTCGCCACCATCATGATGATCGGCCTCACCGTGCCGGTCATGGCACAAGGCAGCGCCCCCGCCGCGACCACCGGGACCCCGGCCGTCCAGCAGCGCCAGGCTGCGCCCGCCACGCCGGCGACACCCGCCGCTCCGCAGGCCGCGCGCCCCGCGACCCCCGCCCAGCCCGGCGGCAGCGTGACCACCCCGGCCCCGCGCCCCGCGGCGCAGGCCCCGGCGGCGACCACGCAGCAGCCGGCCCAGGCGGCTCGCCCGGCGACACCGGCGACCCCCGCGCCCTCGCGCGTGAACTGAAATGGCCGGGTGTTGGTGACCTTCACCACCACCCACAGCCGAAACCCGCCGGTGGCTTGATGGCGGGACTGTCCGGGCGTGCCACCACGCGCCCGGCCTACTCCCGGACTCTCCGAACCAACAACTTGGCCCCGCGGCTTGCCGTCGGGGCCCTTTTTCTGAGCATTTTCCGGGCGTTGACGCGGGCCTTCCATTCTGAACATTGTGGGCGGAACACGGAGGGAGGCCAGCGGCCATGTCCAGCGACAATCTGATCGCCATCAAGCCCGATTTCGCGGCGCATGCGCATGTGAATGCGACCAAGCTGGCCGCGATGAGCGCGGAGGCCCGCGCCAACCCCGATGCCTTCTGGTCACGCGAAGCCAGGCGCGTGGCCTGGATGCGCGAACCCACGCGCATCAAGAACATCGACTTCAACGGCGATGTCTCGATCAAGTGGTTCGAGGATGGCGTGCTGAACGCCTCGGTCTCCTGCCTCGACCGCCATGTCGCGGCCGGCCATGGCGACCGCACCGCCATCATCTGGGAGGGTGACGACCCCAACCAGGATGCGAAATACAGCTACGCCGAAATGCTGGAGCGTGTGTGCCGCCTGGCCAATGCGATGAAGGCGCTGGGCATCAAGAAGGGCGATGTCGTCACCATCTACCTGCCCATGGTGGTCGAAGCCGCGGTCGCGATGCTGGCCTGCGTGCGCATCGGCGCCATCCATTCCATCGTGTTCGGCGGTTTCTCGCCGGACAGCCTGGCCAGCCGCATCCAGGACTGCAATTCGGTGGCGCTCATCACCGCTGATGAAGGCCGCCGCGGCGGCAAGACCGTGCCGCTGAAGAAGAACGCGGACACCGCGCTGCTCGAATGCCCGATGGTCAAGCACGTGATCTGCGCCCGCGTGACCGGCGGCGAGGTGGGCATGGAACCCGGCCGCGACCATTGGTGGGACACGATCTGCCGCCGCGCCGAACCCACCTGCGCGCCCGAGCCGATGGGCGCGGAAGACCCGATGTTCATCCTCTACACCAGCGGTTCGACAGGCAAACCAAAAGGCGTGCTGCACACCACCGGCGGCTACATGGTCTGGGCCTCGTTCACGCATGAGCTGGTGTTCGACTACAAGCCCGGCGACATCTACTGGTGCACCGCCGATGTCGGCTGGGTCACCGGCCACAGCTATATCGTCTACGGCCCGCTCGCGAATGGCGCGACGACGCTGATGTTTGAAGGCGTGCCCAACTACCCGGATAGCAGCCGCTTCTGGCAGGTGGTGGACAAGCACCAGGTCAACATCTTCTACACCGCGCCGACCGCTATCCGCGCGCTGATGCGCGAGGGCGAGGGGCCGGTGAAGAAGTGGCGCCGTTCCTCGCTGCGGCTGCTGGGCTCGGTCGGCGAGCCGATCAATCCGGAAGCCTGGCTGTGGTATTATCGCGTGGTCGGTGACGAACGCTGCCCGATCGTGGATACCTGGTGGCAGACCGAGACGGGCGGCATCCTGATCAGCCCGCTGCCGGGCGCCGTGGCGCAGAAGCCGGGTTCGGCCACGCTGCCGCTGCCCGGCGTGATGCCGGCGCTGGTCGATGGCGAAGGGCGGATCGTGGAGGGCGCGACCGAGGGCAATCTGGTGATGCTGGATTCCTGGCCCGGCCAGGCGCGCAGCGTCTATGGCGACCATGCCCGCTTCGGCCAGACATATTTCAGCACCTTCAAGGGCATGTACTTCACCGGCGACGGCGCGCGGCGCGACGAGGACGGCTACTACTGGATCACCGGCCGCGTGGATGACGTGATCAATGTCTCGGGCCACCGCATGGGCACGGCGGAGGTGGAATCCGCACTCGTCGCGCACCCGAAAGTGGCGGAGGCCGCGGTGGTCGGCATGCCGCATGAGCTGAAGGGGCAGGGCATCTACTGCTACGTGACGCTGAACCTGGGCGAAGAACCGTCAGACGCGCTGCGCAAGGAACTCGTGGCCTGGGTGCGCAAGGAGATCGGGCCGATTGCCACACCGGATGTGATCCAATGGGCGCCGGGGCTGCCGAAGACGCGCTCGGGCAAGATCATGCGGCGCATCCTGCGCAAGATCGCCGCCGATGAGACGGATGCGCTGGGGGATACATCCACGCTGGCCGATCCGGCGGTGGTGACGGATCTGGTGCAGCACAGAGTGGTGCTGCGGGGGTGAATGCCATGGTCGTCCGTGTACAGCGGCGATCGCTGAGTTCGGCACTGGCCGACCCTCGGCGAACCTCGCTGTCACGGCAATGTCTGCTGCAACCCGCGCCGCCCCGCTGCTAGCATCCCTTCGACGTGGGGAGGGGCGCCATGCCGAGCGACCAGGACATTCTGAGCATACTCGGCAATCCGATTGGCGGTGACGCAGCTGACGACACGATCCGCATTGGTCTGGTGCTGAACGGCACCGTCTCTGCCGGCGCCTGGACCGCAGGCGTCCTCGACGCGATGATCGAGGCGCTGGACGCCTGGCAGGATGCGAAGGACAGAGGCGCCGAAGTGCCGCTCCACAAGGTGCGGCTGGACATCATGGGCGGCGCCTCCGGCGGCGCGGTGTGCGCGGCGTTGCTGGCGCGGGCCGCAACGCGGCGCTTCCCTCCGGCGCGCGACCTGCAGCACAACCCAGACAACCCGTTCTGGACCGTCTGGGTTGAGACGCTCGACATCGCGGCCATGCTGGATACGGCCGATCTCGACGCCGCGGATGCTTCGGCGGAATCCCTGCTGTCGGGCCTGGCGATCCAGCGTGCCGTGGATGCCATCCTGCAATGGCAGGGGCAGCCATTCGACAAGCCTCGCCCCTGGCTGGCCGACCCGCTGCACATGCTGGTGACGCACACCAATCTGCGGGGCGTGCCCGTGGAGATCAGCTTCGCGCCCGGCCGCGACGGCCGGCCGCGCACCAGCCAATACGTCATGCACACCGATCACAGGCTGTTTGCGCTGCCGCAATCGGCCCGGTCGCCGGCCAGCCGGCGTGGCGATGCCTTGGTGGTACCGCCCGACTTCCAAGCTGGTGAGGCGTTGTGGCAGGAGCTTGCGCTGAACGCGCGCGGCAGCGGCGCCTTCCCCGGTGGCTTTCCCGCCGTGCGGCTGAAGCGACCTGCGGCCGATTATCAGTGGCGCGCGCTGATGCTGCCGGCCGGCGGCGGCAAGGACGCGGAGCCGATGCTGCTCAAGCCGGCCTGGCCCGGTGGCAAGCCCCCCGATCCCTATGTGTATGACGTCGTCGATGGTGGCGCGATCAACAACTCGCCGATCGAGCTTGTGCGCCAGAACATGGCCGGGCTTGGCAAGTCGCTCGATCGCGACGGCACGCAAAGCCGTGCGCTGGTGCTGGTGCTGGATCCCTTTGCCGCGACCTCGGCGATCGCCGCGCCGGATGTGAAGCCGCTGGCGCTACCCAAGGCGATCGGTCAGTTGGCCGGGGCGCTGGTCGCCAATGGGCGTTTCGCGACGGCGGATCTCCTGCTGGCGCTCGATCCGAATGTCAGCAGTCGCTTCCTGCTGACGGCGGGACGCAAGCGCAATGCCGATGACCGGACAGCCTGGGGTGGTGAAGCGCTGGCCACCTCGGGCCTCGGAGCGTTCATGGGCTTCATCGACCGCGAGCTGCGCCGCCATGATTTCCTGCTGGGGCGCGCCAACGCCTTCGCCTGGATGCGGCGGCACTTCACGCTGCCCGCGGGGAACCCGGTTTTCAGAGGGCCCGGCAATGCCGACTTCCTGCGCGATGGCGAATTGCCGGTGATCCCCGTGATGCCCGAATTGCAGGCCACGCAGCCACCCTGGCCGGTGCCCGAAGGCGATGCGGCCGCGTTGCAGGGGGCGATCGACGCGCGGTTGCGCGCGGTGGTGTCCTCGCTCGCCGATGGCGTGTTCTGCAAGCCGGTGCTGGCCAGGTTCATCGCGGGCTGGGCCGCCGGCCGGGCCGGGGGCAGCATCAAGGACGCGCTGGGCGAGTTGCAGGACAGGGAATAGCGGGTGGCGCCTATGCCGCTGTGCGGATCAACTCCGCACACCTCTCCCCCGTCATGATCACCGCCGGCTGGATATTGCTGCTCGGCATGGTCGGAAACACCGACGCATCGGCCACGCGCAGCCCTTCCACGCCGCGCACGCGCAGCGTCGGGTCCACCACGCTGCGCTCATCGCTGCCCATGCGGTTGGTGCCGCAGGGGTGGTAGACGGTGCCGCCGGTCTGGCGGATGAACTGCATCAGGTCCTCATCCGTGGTGGCGTCGCGGCCAGGCGCCACCTCCTCCTCCACCAGGTCGGCGAAGGGGCGCGTGGCCGCGATGCGCCGGCCCAGCCGCGCGGCCTCCAGCATGATGCGCGCATCGGTCGGGTGCGTCATGTAGTTGGCGATCATCGCGGGTTTCTCGGCGGCATCGGCCGAGCGCAGCGTCACCTCGCCGCGGCTTTCCGGCCGCGCCTGGCAGAAGTTGAATGCGAAGCCCGGGTGCTTGTGCAGCTCGGCCGCGATCTGGCCGGGCTTGGTGTCCATGGTGAAGTTGATGAACTGGTACTGCACGTCGGGCTCTTCCGCGCCGGGCAGCACCCGCGCGAAGAGGCTCGCTTCCGAGGCACCGATGGTCATGTGCCCCCGCCTGGTCAGCGCCCATTTCATTGCCATCCGCGCCTGGCCCAGCAGGCTCGCCATGGTCTCGTTCAGCGTATCCGCCGGCCGCGTGCGGAAGGAGATGCGCGCCTGGAAATGGTCCTGCAGATTCTGGCCGACATCCGGCGCGTCATGCCGCACCTCGATGCCGTGGTCGCGCAGATGATCCGCCGGGCCGATGCCCGATAGCATCAGCATTTTCGGCGATTCGATCGCACCGCAGGACAGCACCACTTCCCGCCGCGCGAGGAATTCCTGCACCGTGCCATCCTTGCGGCGCACCCGCACGCCGGTGCAGCGCCTGCCTTCGAAGATCAGCGAAAGCCCGAGCACTTCGGTCTCGATGCGCAAATTCGGCCGCTTCTTCGCCGGGTGCAGATATGCCACCGCCGGCGACCAGCGCCGCCCCTTGTGCACGTTCAGCTGGTTGGGTGCCACGCCCTCATACCAGGCGCCGTTGAAGTCGGGGTTGCGCGGAAAGCCCAGCGCCTGGCAGGCCTCGACGAAGGCGCGGCAGCCGGGCGTCGGCTCCGGCACTTCGGCAACCCGCATCGGCCCGTCATGGCCGCGCAGCGGGTCGTCGTTGTTGGCCACTGTCTCCAGGCGCTTGAAGGCGGGCAGGCAGTCCTCATACGACCAGCCGCGCGCGCCGGCCTGCGCCCAGCGGTCATAGTCGCGCGGCGAACCGCGCAGCCAGACCAGCCCGTTGACGCTGCCCGAGCCGCCGATCACCCGCCCGCGCGGCCAATAGACGCGCCGGCCATCCAGTTCGGGTTCGGGCTCCGTGTGGTATTCCCAGTCGAATTTCTTCGTCACGTAGAGCCGCGCGAAGCCCACGGGAATATGGATCCATGGGTTGCTGTCCCATGGTCCGGCCTCCAGCAGGGTCACAGTGCTGTCGGGGTTTTCCGACAGGCGTGACGCCACGACGCAGCCCGCAGAGCCGCCGCCCAGAACAACGTAATCGGATGTGGTCAAGGTTATTCCGCCTGCCCCGGATTGTTGTTGTCGATGATGCGGCGAAGCATGCTTCCCTCCTCCTGCACGCGCGGTCCCTTGTGGCGGGCCGCGTTCTTCAGAGGGGATGCTGCGACGATGCCGCGGCCGGCGCAACCGCCATCGCGCAATGCCTTGAAACCGCCGCGATCCTCGCCGACGATGTTCCACATGAAGATCCGCATCCTCATGGTCATGCTGCTTCTTGCCGGCCCGGCGCTGGCGCAGAAGGAACATTGGCGCGACTCCTCGGGCCGCCTGACCGGCACGGCGGAACAGCAAGGTGATCGCACCACCTTCCGCGATGCCTCGGGCCGCATGACCGGCACCGCGAACCAGCAGGGCGACCGCACGACCTTCCGCGACAGTTCCGGCCGCATGACCGGCACCGCCGAGCAGCAGGGCAACCGCACCACCCTGCGTGATAGCTCCGGCCGCATGATCGGCACGCGCGAACAACAGGGCGACCGTGTCACCATCCGCGACGCCTCGGGCCGCATGACCGGCACGGAGGAACGCAACGGCAACCGCGTCACCATCCGCGACGCGAGCGGGCGGATGGTGGGCACGCGCTGAACCCGGCCAGGATCGGGGCGGGCCGTCCCGCGCCCGATCGCTGGCCGTGTGTCAGGCGCCGCTCATGAGCCCCACCGGCAGGGGTTGCGTGTTGTCGATCACGCCCTTCACCCCAGGCACGCTCATCGCCAGCACATGCAGGCCGCGCTTGATGCCCTCGTGCTGCGAATAGCCCTCGAAGGCGACGACACCCTCCTTCACGACGACGGAGGTGTAGGTGCCCATGGCCCAGGGCTCCTGCTTCATCGCCTCCATCACCGCCAGGCGAATGCGCTCATCGGGCAGGCCTTCCTCCGGCGCCTCGGTGGGCACGATCAGCGCGCGCAGCAGGTCGGCGCGGCTGATCAGGCCGACCAGGCGGCCGCCTTCCGTCACCAGCAGGCGGCGCACATTGCGCTCCTCCATCATGTGCGCAACCTCGGCCGCGGTGGCATGCGGGGAGACGGTGATGGCATCCTCGGTCATGATATCCGCAGCGACGGCGCCATGCGTGCGCGCATAGCGTTCGGCGCGGCTTGCTGGGTCGATGAACAGCCCGCGGAACCAGCCGATCGGCAGATCCTCGCGCCCCGCCAGGCGGCGGATCAGGTCGGCTTCCGTCACCACACCCAGCACGGCGCCGACCTTGTCCACGACCGGCACGGCGGAGATGCCACGGTCGCACAAGAGCCGCGCGATATCAGGCACCGGCGCGGTCGGCGGCACGGTCACGACGCGCCGCGTCATCAGGTCGCGGGCGGTGGGGATGTTGTCGATGGTCATGTTGGTCCTCCTCAGCGATGGCACAGCATCGCGCGGCGGCGGGGCGCGCGCCTTGATGCGCGTCAAACAAGGGGCTTTCGCACGCACGCTGCATTGCCTATGTGACAGGCCAGTAATCCATCCGGGAGGAACCAACCCATGACGCAGATCACCCGCCGCGCGACGCTCGCGGTCCCCGCCATCCTGGCCGCCGGCACCGCCGCCGCGCAGGCGCAACAGCTGGTCATCGCCACCGGCACCACGGGCGGCGTGTACTACCCGCTGGGTGGCGCGCTGGCCAACTACCTGACGCGCGGCATGCCCGGCACGGCCGCCACCGCCGAAGTCACCGCGGGCTCGACCGCGAATTTCCAGCTGCTCGGCGCGAACCGCGTGCAACTCGTGTTCGGCCAGGTGGATGCGGCGGTGGACAGCATCCGCGGCGCCGGCCCCTTCCGTGGCCGCGTGGTGCCCACGCGCGCCATCGCGGTGCTCTACACCAACCGCATGCAGGTGGTGACGACGGCCGATCGCGGCATCCGCTCCATGGCGGATCTGCGCGGCAAGCGCATTTCCACAGGCGCCCCGCAGAGTGCGACGGAACTGTTCGCGCAGCGCCTGATCACCGCCGCCGGCCTCGACCTGGCGCGGGATTTCCGCGGCCGTGAGCGCCTGTCGCCGGCGGAATCCACCAATGCCATCCGCGACAACAAGATCGACGCCTATTTCTTCGTCTCGGGCATTCCGACCAGCGCCATTACTGATCTGGGCGCGACCCCCGGCACGCAGCTGGTGCTGGTCGATCACGCGCAGCACCTGGACGCGATCGTGCGCGAGCACGGCCCGGTCTATTTCGCCGAGACCATCCCGGCCAACACCTATCCGGGCCAGACCACGCCGAACCAGCAGCTCTCGGTGGCGAACATCCTGGCCGTGCGTGAGGACGCCCCGCCCGCGCTGGTCACGCAGATGCTGACCATCCTGTGGCAGAACCGCGAGGACTGGGCGCGCGTGCATTCCGCCGCGCGTGATTTCACGCTGGATGCGCAGAAGACCGCCGCCGCGGGCGTGCCCTGGCACCCGGCCGCCGAAGCCTTCTGGCGCACCGCCGGCGCCCGCCTGTCGTAAGGCTTCCCCCCGGGGGCGTAACGGCCGATCATGCGCGCTTCCTGATGGAGGCGCGCATGTCGGCCAATCGGTTCCTGCTGGGTTTCGCCGCCGCCTTCCTGGGTGTGCTGTTCTTCCACCAATCGACCATCACGTTTTTCCACGGGATGGGCTGGTCGCCCAACCCCGCCTTCCGCCAGACGCCGATCCCGCCTTTCGGTGTGCCGCAACTGTGGAATGCCTGCTTCTGGGGCGGGCTGTGGGGCATTCTCTTCGCATGGCTGGTGGATAAGCGGCCGGCGATGATGCCGCTGCCAGTATTCGCGGTGCTGTTCTGCCTGGCGCTGCCGTTGGTGCTCGGCGCCTGGGTCGTGGTGCCGCTGATCAAGGGCAACCCGATGTTCGCCAATGGCAACACGGTCGCGATGTGGCGCAGCCTGGGGATCTATACGGTGTGGGGGCTGGGGCTGGCGCTGTTCTGGCGCGGGCTGCCGCTGATGTTCCGGCGGGGTTGAACGTCCAACCCTTGCCGGCGCCACTGCCGCGCATCCTGCTGCACGGCGCCTGAATGAATGAATTACGGAATGGGCGCGACAGGGATCGAACCTGTGGCCCCCGCCATGTCAAGGCGATGCTCTACCGCTGAGCTACGCGCCCCCATTCCGTGCAGCGCCATTAGCGCGCAGCCCGGCGCCGCACAAGCCCGTGCGTGACACGCCGGCTCCGCTATGGCCATATGCGCGCCAAGTTATGGATGCATTGCCCGCACCCCTAGAGGCCATCGCTCCGCCGCTGGCCGTGCCCGCCATTCGCCTGCTGCGGCCGCCGCGGGCGCTGAGTCCGCTTGTGCTGGCCTCGCCACATTCGGGGCGCGACTACCCGGCCGAATTCATCGCCAATGCCAGGCTGGACCCGGTGGCGCTGCGCCGCTCCGAGGATAGTTTCGTCGACGAGATCTTTGCCGCCGCCCCGGACCTCGGCGCGCCCTTGCTGCTCGCTGATTTCCCGCGCGCCTATTGCGATGCCAATCGCGAGCCCTGGGAACTCGACCCCGGCATGTTCGACGCGCCGCTGCCGGCCTGGGTGAACAGCGCCAGCCCACGGGTGGGCGCGGGGCTCGGCACGATCGC
>JAIXVH010000360.1 GCA_027483125.1 Acetobacteraceae bacterium
GAACCCTTCACCGAGGACGGGTTCATCGCCTTCAACAAGATCTACGCCGCGACGCTCCAGGAATGGGGCATCTTCACCGATGGCAAGAACCCCGTGGCGCGCAGCAATGTCTGCCCGGAAATCGCCCCGCCGGCCGAACCCTCCTTCCACGCCTTCACCTATTCGGTGGTGGATGCGGCAGCACCCCCCAGCTTCGTCATCGCCGGCAATGGTGAGGCCAAGGAAGGCCGCACCACCTACAAGGAAAGCATCATCGCGCTGGGTGATCGCACCCAGGTCGGCATCTCGGCCAAGAACGCCAAGGTGATGGACGAGATGGAACGCCGCATGGCCGAACTGGGCGTGACCTATGCCCAGGCGACCTCGGTGAACCTGTATACGGTTTACGATCCCTACCCGATCATCGCGCGCGAGGTGATCGCCCGCGGCGCGCCGGAAGTCGGCGTGGAATGGCATTTCTGCCGCCCGCCCGTGGTCGGCCTGGACTGGGAAATGGATTGCCGCGGCATTCCGCTGGAACGCGTCGCGGTCTGATCCGCTATTCCGGCTGCACGCCGGCAGCGCGCAGAATGGCGGTGTGCCGCTGCGCGCTTTCGGCCACCAGGCGCATCACCTGCTCGGGCGTTTCATAACCCGCGCGCGGTGTGACGCCGGCCAATTCATTCAGCCGCGGTGCGGTCTGCTGGATGGCAGCGCCGAACGCCGCCCCCAACGCCGCCACCACCGGCGCGGGCGTGCCGGTCGGCGCCATGATCGGGAAGAACTCCTCCAGGATCACGCCGGGCAGGCCGGCTTCGGGTGCGCTGGGCACATCCGGCAGCACCGGCGTGCGCTGCTCGGCCAGCACCGCCAGCGCCCGCAGCGCGCCGCCGCGCACCTGCCCGATCGAGGACGCCATGGTGGGTGTGCCCAGCTGTGCCTCGCCGCCGATCAGCGCCGCTACGCTCGGGCCGCCGCCGCGGTAATGCACCAGCTCCACCTGCACCCGCGCCAGTGAGCGGAACAGCTCGGCCGCGACATGCACGCCGCTGCCGATGCCCGCCGTGGCCAGGTTGTGGCGGTTGGGCGCGGCGTTCAGCAGCGACACCAATTCGCGCGCATTGCGCGCGGGCAGTTGCGGTGTGGTCACCAGCACATAGGGCGAGAACCCCGCCACCGCGACGCCGACGAAATCACTCACCGTGTTGTAGGGCACGCGCGCCACGATCGCCGGTACCGTGGGGTGGGAGCTGTTGATCAGCAGCGTATGACCATCCGGCGCGGCGCGGGCCACCGCCTCGGCGCCGATCACGCTGCCAGCACCGGCGCGGTTCTCGATCACCACCGGCTGGCCGAGCGCCTGGCCCGCGGCCTCGGCCACGATGCGGCCGACGATGTCGTTCGAGCCACCCGGCGCGAAGGGCACCACCAGCCGGATCGGCCGCGCCGGGCGCCAGCCCTGGGCATGGACGATGGCGGGTGCCGCGCACAGCGCGAGGCTGGCGGCCAGGGTGCGGCGACGGGTTTGGGGCATGCGTTTCTCCCGGGGCGCTGGGCGCCGTGTTTTCTTGGCCGTATCACTGCACAATCGCGCGAGGCTCTCAAGCCTGCAGGGATGCCCCGCCGCAGACCATGATCTGCTGCCCGGTGATGGCGCCGGCTTCCGGCCCCAGCAGGAAGACGGCCAGTGCCGCCACTTCCTCCGGCCGGATCAGCCGGCCGATGGGCGGCAGTTTCGGCGCCACGCCGGCGCGCGCGGGGTCGCGCAGCATGGGAGTATCGGTGGCCGCCGGCGAGACCAGATTCACCGTGATGCCACGCGGTGCAAGCTCCGCCGCCCAGGATCGCGCCAGGCCCACCAGCGCTGCCTTGCTGGCGGCGTATTGGCTGCCATTGGCCCGCCCCAGGGCGCTGCGGCTGCCAATCAGCAGGATGCGACCGCCATCGGGCATGCCGGGCAGCAGCGCATCGGCCAGCACGGTCGCGGCTTGCACATGCACCTCCCACAGGGCGCGGCCGGTCGCGTCATCCAGCGCGCCGAGCCTGCCGCCGCGCATCAGCCCGGCGGCATGCACCAGGGCATCGGCGCGCAGCCCGGACACCGCGGCGCGCGTTGCGGCCGTGTCGGTCAGGTCGGCGGGCAGATGCGCAATGCCCTCGGGCGGCGCGGTGCGGCTGATGCCGGTGACGCGCCAGCCCTGTGCCAGCAGTCGTTCGGCGATGGCGCGGCCAATGCCCGAACTGGCCCCGGTGACGATGGCGTGCATGCTGCTTGCCCCCTGCTGCCGCGCACCGTTAGAGTTTTGCCAAAGAGGGCGCCAGAGGAAGCAATGCCAGACACCATCGCGCGCCCGGAAACCCTGGCGCCCGCGCCCGAAGACCCGTCGCGGATCGAAGCCTTCATCCCCACGCCCTGTGTGCAGAACCACGCCGCCTTCATCATGCCGCTGCCGGGTGGCGACTTGGGCTGCGTGTGGTTCGGCGGCACGCAGGAGGGTGTGCCGGACATCTCGGTGCATTTCTCGCGCCTGGCGGCGGGGGCCGGCGCCTGGTCCATGCCGCAGCGCCTGTCCGACGACCCCGCGCGCAGCGAGCAGAACCCGCTGCTGTTTCCCGCCCCCGACGGCACGCTCTGGCTGCTCTGGACGGCGCAGGTGGCGGGCAACCAGGACACGGCGATGATCCGCCGGCGCATCTCGCGCGATGGCGGCGCGACATGGGGGCCGATCGAGACGCTGTTCGGTGAACAGCCGGGCTTCGGCACCTTCATCCGCAGTCCGATCACCGTGGTCGCGTGCGATCGTCCTGCCGGGACGCCGGCAGGGCGTGAATCGCCCGCGCAAAGCCGCACCGCGTGGCTGCTGCCCATCTGGCGCTGCACCAAGCCGCCCATCGGCGCCTGGACCGGCGATCTCGACACCTCCTCGGTGATGCGGTCCACCGATGGCGGCGCCACATGGCAGGAGCACCCGGTGCCCGGCAGCCAGGGCTGCGTGCACATGTCGATCGTGGATATGCGCGACGGCACTTTGCTGGCCTTCTTCCGCAGCCGCTGGGCCGATCACGTCTATCGGTCCGAAAGCCTCGATGGCGGCATCACCTGGTCGGCGCCCGCGCCTTGCGGGCTGCCGAACAACAATTCCTCCGTGCAGGCGTTGCGGCTGGCCGATGGCCGGATCGCGCTGGTGTTCAACGCCTCGAGCCGCGCCGATGCCACCGGGCGGCGCCTATCCCTCTATGATGATATCGGCGGCGCGGAGGTGGCACCCATCACCGAGCGCAGCGCCTTCTGGGGCGCGCCACGCGCGCCGCTGACGCTGGGCATCTCGGCCGATCGCGGCCTCACCTGGCCGTGGCAACGCCACCTCGAAACCGGTGACGGCTATTGCATGACCAATAACTCCAAGGACCGGCTGAACCGCGAATTCTCTTATCCTTCGCTGTGCCAGACGGCCGATGGCATGCTGCACATCGCCTATACCTATTGGCGCCAGGCCATCAAATACAACCGCGTCGCACCCGATTGGGTGCAGGGAGACACGCCATGAAGCGTCGCCTTGTCCTGGCCGGCCTGCTGGCCGCGCCCGTCGTGCATGCGCAGGCTGCCTGGCCCTTGGCGCGGCCGATCCGCGTGATCTGCCCCTGGCCTCCCGGTGCCGCGAATGACGCGCTGGCCCGGCTGTTGGCCGCGCAATTGCAGGAGAAGCTGGGTGCCACCGCTGTGGTGGAAAACCGCACCGGCGGCGCCGGGCTGATCGGCACCCAGGCCGTGCTGCAGGCTGCCCCCGATGGCTACACGCTGCTGGCCAGCGCCTTCAACACCGCGGTCATGCCGCTGGTGCTGCGCAATGCGCAATTCGACCCCGAGCGCGACCTGGAGGTGATGGCCCGCACCGCCCGCGCGCCGCTGGTCATGGTCATGTCCCGCACTCGGCCGCAAACCACGCTGGCTGCGATGGTGGAGGCCGCGAAGGCCCGCCCGCGCGAATGGAATATCGCCATTTCCTCGCTGGGTTCGGCGGGGCATCTGGCGACCATCGACTTCAACCGCCGCACCGGCGCCAATCTGGACATGGTCGCCTATCGCGGCACGGCACCCGCGCTGACCGACCTGATCGGCGGCAATGCGCAGCTGTTGATCGACCCGTCCTTCGCGCTGCTGCCCGCCGCCGCCGATGGCCGGGTGCGGGCGCTGGGGATTGCCACCGCGGCGCGTTCGCCGCTGGCGCCCGATGTGCCGACGATGGCCGAGGCCGGGCTGCCTGGCTACGAATTCCAGTCCTGGTACGGGGTCTGGGCACCGCGCGGCACGCCGGCCGAGATCAACCAGCGCGTCAACACGCTGATGCAGGAGGTGATGCGCGAGCCTGCCATCGTGGCGCGGCTGACCGGGCAGATCCTGGAACCCGTGACCGAGAGCATCGCCGATACCCGCCGCTTCATCGCCGCCGAGATCGCGCGTGCGACAGAGCTGCTGCGCAGCGTGAATTATCAGCCGGAATAGGGGATTTCGAGACCGGTCATCCCCGCGGCCAGCAGGCCGCGCAGGGCGCGTTCCTCCAGCGCCACGCAGCCTTCGGTGGGCGAGAAATCCGGCCGCGCCAGATGCAGGAAGATGGCGCTGCCGCGCCCGGCGCGCACCGGCGAGAGGTTCCAGTCCAGCACGCCGATCACGTCATAGACGGCATCGGCGCGCCACAATTCCTCGCAGCGCGCGGGGTGCGGCAGGCTGACCTGGCGGTTGTAATCGGCATGGGCGGGGTCGTCGCACCAGCCATCAGCAGGCGCGATGGGTTCGGCGGGCAGCGCGCCGGGCGGCCGCGCGCCGCGATCGGCGCGGTAGAGCAGGCGGGTGATGCGAAGCAGGCCCGGCGGTGTGGCGCCGTCACCTTCGCGCTTGTCGGCGCGGATGCCGCCCTTGCCGAGTGCGCAGCGATGCACTTGGCCCTGGAAGCGCAGCAGGCCATCGGCCGAGACGGTTGCGATCATGCCAAGGCGGTATTCTGCGTCGGCACGCCTGTCCAGCGGGCATAGGCGGCCAGGGCCTCGGCCGGGGTGCGGGCCAGCATGGTGGGGGCGCCACCGGGCGCCGAGAGGAAGGGGTCGGGCTGGCCGTTCAGCGCCAGGCGCATGCGGTCGACCGGCTGGAACTGCTCCACCGCGACCATGGCGGCGGTCATCAGCATGCCCGGCACGCCGCCAAAGGCCGCACCGCCCAGGATGCGCATGGGGGCGGGAATGGTCTCCCCGGTCGCGGCCCGGTAGATCGTGCCCACCACGGGAATATGGTGCAGGGGGTTCAGGCCGCGCAGGAACTCGTCGAAGGTGATGTTGGCCATGATCGGCATGAAGGCATCGCCGTCCAGCGGCGGGCCGCCATCGGGCATCGGCGTATCGCGCCAGACATGCGCGGGAGCGATGGAGAGCCGGTGCGGGTCGGTGACGATCATGGCTCGGTTTCAGCAAGCGGCGTGCCAGGGGCTTCGCGGATGGCGGCGGGTGGCAGCAGCACGAACATGCGGATGTGCTGGTTCATCGGGCCGGCCGCTTCCCCTGCGGCATCGCCCCAGCCCCAGAAGGCATCGCCACGACCGCGGCCGCGAATGGCGCCGCCGGTGTCCTGCGCGACCATCAGGCGTGGCAGGCCGGTCTCGCCCAGCACGAAGACGGGCGCGCCCAGCGGCACATGCGCCCGGTCCACCGCGATGGAATGGCGCGGCGTCAGCGGCACGCCCAGGCTGCCGATGGGGCCCTGGTCCGGCCGCAGCGGCAATTCCTGGAAGAAGATATAGGAAGGGTTGGCGCGCAGCAGGGCGCGTGCGGCCTCCGGCGGGGCGGCGGCCAGCCAGGCGCGGATGGCCTGCATGGACATGGCTTCGCGCGCGACCTCGCCGCGCTGGATCAGGATGCGGCCGATCGGTACATAGGGCTGCTGGTTGGCACCGGCATAGCCCAGGCGCAGCACGCGGCCGTCGGGCAGGATGACGCGGCCGCTGCCCTGGATATGCAGGAAGAAGGCGTCGACCGTGTCCACCCAGGCCAGTTCCAGCCCACGCCCGGCCAGGGCGCCATCCTGGATTTGCGCGCGGCTGCCGGTGAAGGGCGTGGGCGGGCGCGCATGCAGGGGCGTGGGGAAGGCCGGGTCGGGCTGCGGGGCGCCGCGCAATTCGGGTTCGTAATAGCCGGTCAGCCGGCCTTCGCCGTGGTCCTGCACCACCAGCATGCGTTCGATGATGTCGCGCAGCGGGCGGCGGCCGGCCAGCGCGGTGCAGAATTCCGCCCAGTCGGCGGCGATGGAAGTGCCGCCCAGCGGCGTATCGGGCGGCATCTGGCGAATGGCGTCGCAACTGGCGCGCAGGGCGGGGCGCGCGGCCTCATGCGCTTCGGCCGGCCAGCCGGGCAGGGCGGTGGGCGGCAGTTCCTGCGCCGCCGCGCCGCCCGCGATCAGCAGGCTACAGGCTGCGCGTCGCCACCAGTTTCCAGGTGGGGTCGGGCTGGCCAAGGTCACGCTGGAAGGTCCACAGGTCGGTCAATTCCGTGATGGCGTCGGAGCCGGCGGCGACGGAGCCATCGGCGGCCATGGTGATGTTCACCTGGTCGGAGACGAAGCGCACAGTCACATCAGCGACAGTGCCGCGCAGTTCGGCGGAATCGATGGCCACATCGTTCATGGCGCGGATTTCGGTGCGCTGCTTTTCCCCGGCGTTTTCGCGGGCGGAGATGGCGCCTTCGAAACCGCCATAGACATCATCGGCCAGCAGCCCCCGAAGCGTGGCGCGGTCTCCGGTGGCGAAGGCCTGCACGATCATGCGGAAGGCGCCCTCGGCGCCGTTCAGGAATTGTGCGGGTTCGAAATTCGGGTCCACACCGCGCATGCGCGAGACAGCCTGCGCGACTGCGGCCGGCAATTGGCTGGAGACCGCCGTGGGGCGGGAGGTGGCCTGGCCGACAGCAGCCGGCGTGGCCGGACGCGGCGCAGCCTCAGGCGGGCGTTCATAGCCCTGACGCTTGCCCAGCACGCTGCGCAGGCGCAGCACGAGGAACGCGGCAACCATGCCGAACAGAATGAGGTCGAGCGGGAAGCTGCCTTGCATGGCGTGGGGTATCTCCTGGGCCGGCTTAAATTAGGAACTGCGACACGTTCCCGCAATGTCTGGACCGTGGGTAATGGTCCTTGTATCCCGAATTCATGGCCAAAAGGTGTGCGACATGATCCTGCTGCGGCACGGGCAGAGCGAATTCAACCTGCATTTCACCCGCACAAGGGTGGACCCGGGCATTATCGACCCGCGCCTGACCGATCTGGGTCAGGAGCAGGCCGAGCGCGCGGCCGAGACGCTGGCGGCGCGCGATGTGCGCCGCATCATCGCCAGCCCCTATACCCGCGCCTTGCAGACCGCGCTGCCGGTGGCGCGCAGGCTGGGGCTTTCGGTGCAGGTCACGCCCATCGTGCGGGAGCGCTACGCCTTCACCTGTGATGTCGGCCGCCCCGCGAGCCTGGTGGCGCGCGAATTCCCCGATGTGGCGCTGGACCATGTCGAGGAGGTCTGGTGGCCCAGCACCGACGAGCCCGAGCACAGCGTGCTGCACCGCGCCGCCAGCTTCAGGGCCGAAATCGCCGCGCGCGAGGACTGGGCGCATACCCTCGTCGTCTCGCATTGGGGCTTCATTCTGGCCTGTACCGGACGGTCTCTCGGCAATGGCGAGTGGATCGAGACCGACCCGCGCGAGCCGCCGTTGGAAGAGGTGGTCTGGCGGCATCACTGACCGCTTGCTCCGGCGCTTGGCGCCATGACAGTGTTCGCGCTGGATATCCGGGAGATCCAGCCAGTGAAGAGCATCGCCCGTCGCCGTCTTGCGCCATTGCTCGCAGCCCCGGCGCTGCTGCCCGCGGCCGCGCTGGGGCAGGGCGCCGCCTTCCCCGACCGTCCGATCCGCCTGCTGGTGCCCTTCCCGCCCGGCGGCTCCAACGACATCGTCGCCCGCGTGATGCAGCCGCGCCTGCAGGAGGCGCTGGGCCGCACCGTCCTGGTCGAGAATCGCGGCGGCGGCTCGGGTGCCGTCGCGCATGGCGAAACCGCGCGCGCAGCCCCCGATGGCGGCACCTGGGCGCTGGTGAACGACACGCTCGCCGGCAATGACACGCTGCAGCAAAACCCCTTCCGCGTGGCGGAGAATTTCTCCTTCTCCACCGTCATCGGCACCTGCCCCTATGCGCTGGTCACGCAGCGCGACAGCCCGCTGCGCGCCTGGTCCGATGTGGTCGCCGCAGCCCGCGCCCGCCCGGCCACGCTGAACTACGCCACCACCGGCAGCGGCAGCGGCGCGCATATCGCGACCGTGCTGCTGACCCACCGCGCCGATATCCGCCTGGTGCATGTGCCCTATCGCGGCGGCGGGCCGGCCTTGCAGGATGTGCTGGCCGGGCATGTGCCGCTGTTCATGTCGAACATCGTGATCCTGATGCCGCATCTGCGCGCCGGCACGCTGCGCGCGATCGGCGCGACCTCACCCGAACCGAGCCGCTTCCTGCCCGGTGTGCCCACCTTCCGGCAACTGGGTTTTTCGGAATTCGAGGCGCTGACCTATTGGGCGGTGGTCGGCCCCGCAGGCATCGCGCCGCCGCTGCTGGCGCGCATGCAGCAGGCGGTGGCCTCTGCCATGCGCGATGCCGGCGTGCGCACCCGCATGGACGAAATGGGCGCCGAGGTTCTGGTCAGCACGCCCGCCGAGGCCGAGGCCTTCATCCGCGGCGAAGCCATCCGCTGGGGCCGCGTGATCCGCGAGAACGACATCCGCGGCGACAGTTGAAGGTCACGATGCGACGATCTCCGCCGCGCGGAACCCCTGCGCGAACAGCAATGCGCGCAAATCCGCATGCGTCACCCGCGCCCGTGCGGCCGCCTGCACCGCGGGCTTGGCGCGGAACGCGACGCCCAGCCCGGCGGCCAGCAGCATGGGCAGGTCATTCGCGCCATCGCCCACCGTGATCGCCCTTTCGAGCGCGATGCCGCGCGCGGCGCCGATCTCCTTCAACGCGGCCAGCTTGGCGTCCTTGTCCAGGATGGGTTCGGCGACCGTCCCGGTGAGCCGACCATTGGATATTTCAAGAATATTCGAACGGTGTTCATCGAAGCCGACCAGCTCTCGCACCCGCCCGGTGAAGAAGGTGAAGCCGCCCGAGACCAGCGCCGTATAGGCCCCGGCCTGGCGCATGGTGGCCACCAACTCGCGCGCGCCGGGCATCAATTCGGTGGTGGCCCAGGTGCGTTCCAGGGCCGCTTCCTCCAGGTCCTTCAGCATGGCCACGCGCTCGCGCAACGCGGATTTGAAGTCGAGCTCGCCATTCATCGCGCGCGCGGTGATGGCGGCGATGCGGTCCTTCAGCCCGGCCTCGGCGGCCAGTTCGTCCAGCGTTTCGGTGGTGACGATGGTGCTGTCCATATCGGCCAGCAGCAGGGATTTGCGGCGGGTGGCGAGGGCTTGGGCGATGGCATCCACCGGCGCCTCGCCGATCGCCGCGCGCGCCGCGGCCATGGCCGGCTCGGCGGCCAGGTTGGTGAAGGGGATGTCGGCGGCTTCGCGCTCCGCCAGCCAGTCGGGCATGCCGCAATCGGCGCCCAGCGCGGTCAGCGCCTCCCGCACACGGGGCAGCAGGCTGGGGGACAGCGCGCCTGGGGGCGCGACAAGCGTGAGCACATGCGGCATGTGCGGCGTATGGTTTGGATGCGCGCGCCATGCAACCGGCATTGATCGTGGCCGGCCCCACCTGCTCGGGCAAATCGGCCTTGGCCGAGGTGATCGCGCGCGCCTTCGGCGGCACGGTCATCAATGCCGATGCGATGCAGTGCTACGCCGGGATGGCCGTGATCACCGCGCAGCCCGGCGCATCGGATGTGCCGCATGCCTTGTATGGCGTGCGTGACCCCGCCGCGGCCGCTGATGTCGCCTGGTGGCGCGAACAGGCGCTGGCGGAGATGGCGCGCGCCAGGCTGCCGGTGCTGTGCGGCGGCACCGGAATGTATCTGCGTGCGCTGACGCAGGGGCTTTCGGCGTTGCCGCCGGTGCCCGCATCGGTGCGCGCCGCCACGCGCGATGCCCTGGCCGCGCGCGGCGCGCCGGCCCTGCATGCGGAGCTGGATGCCGAAACCCGCGCCACGCTGCGCCCTTCCGACAGCCAGCGCGTGGCGCGCGCGCATGAAATCCTGGCAGCGACCGGCCGTGGCCTGGCGGCCTGGCAAGCCGAGGCGCCGGCCCTGCCGCCCGCGCCCTATCGCTTCGCCGCCATCCTGCTGGACCCGCCGCGCGAGGCGCTGCGAGCGGCCATCGCCACGCGTTTCGACGCCATGCTGGCGGCCGGCGCGCTGGAGGAGGTGCGCGCCTTGCTGCACCTGGACCCGGCGCTGCCGGCGATGCGCGCGCATGGCGTGCCGGAACTGCGCGCGCATTTGCGCGGCGAGATGTCACTGGCCGATGCGCGGACACGGGCGGTGCTGAACACCGGCCAATACACCAAGCGCCAGGCGACCTGGTTCCGGCATCAGGCACTCGCGCCTGATCCGCCCGGGCGGGATCACCCGAGCGGTGAAACACCCGCGCAAATGACCATTGCTCCGCAGGCAACGCATAGCATCAATGCGCGATTTGTGGATCAGGCGCAATTTTCGGAAAGTTTGTCGCGCGAAATCGGTATTTTTGTGCATCGCGCGGTTGACGGCGGGGGCGCCGGCGCCTAGTGGTGCGGCGCAATATCGAACCCCATAGGGAATACCATGTCCGCGACCACAGCCCCTTCGCCCGCCACGACCGAACTGCGCCCCGGCGCGGAGGTCGTTCTTCGTGCGCTGAAGGAGCAGGGCGTCGAGGTGATTTTCGGCTATCCCGGCGGGGCCGTGCTGCCGATCTATGACGCGCTGTTCCAGCAGAATGCCATCCGCCACATCCTGGTGCGCCACGAACAGGCCGCGGTGCATGCGGCCGAGGGCTATGCCCGTTCCACCGGCAAGGTGGGCTGCGTGCTGGTGACCTCCGGCCCCGGCGCCACCAATGCCGTGACCGGCCTGGTGGATGCGCTGATGGACAGCATCCCCATCGTCTGCCTGACCGGCCAGGTGCCCACCCACCTGATCGGCAATGACGCCTTCCAGGAGGCCGACACCACCGGCATCACGCGCCCGGCCACCAAGCACAACTACCTGGTCAAGCGCAGCGAGGATCTGGCGGCGGTGGTGCATGACGCCTTCTATGTGGCGCGCAGCGGCCGCCCCGGCCCGGTGGTGATCGACCTGCCGAAGGATATCCTGATCAAGCCCGCGCCCTATACCGAGGCGCCGGCGGCCAGCACGCCGCATCGTTCCTACCGCCCGGTGACGCAGCCGGATATGGAGCAGATCAAGCGCGCCGTGGCGCTGCTGAAGGCGTCGAAGAAGCCGATCATCTATGCCGGTGGCGGCGTGATCAATGCGGGCCCTGAGGCCTCGGCGCTGCTCGGCGAATTCGTGCGGATGACGGGCTTTCCCTGCACCAATACGCTGATGGGGTTGGGCGCTTTCCCGGCCAGCGACCCGCTCTTCGTGGGCATGCTGGGGATGCACGGCACCTACGAAGCCAATCTGTGCATGTTCCACTCGGATGTGATGTTCAACATCGGCGCGCGTTTCGATGACCGCGTGACCGGTAGGCTGGACGCGTTTGCGCCGAATTCGAAGAAGATCCACGCGGATATCGACCCCTCCTCCATCAACAAGAACGTGAAGGTGGATGTGCCGATCGTGGGCGACGCCGCGGCTGTGCTGCGCGCCATGATCGCCGCCTGGAAGGATGATTCGACGGCACCGCAGAAGGAGGCCGTGGCCGCCTGGTGGCGCGAGATTGATGCGTGGCGGTCGATCCGCTGCCTCGCCTACAAGCAGGAAGGCAAGATCATCAAGCCGCAGCACGCGGTGAAGCGCCTGTTCGAGATCACCAATGAGACCGGGCGCGATACCTATATCTCGACCGAGGTGGGCCAGCACCAGATGTGGGCGGCGCAGTATATCGGCTTCGAGAAGCCCAATCGCTGGCTGACCAGCGGTGGCCTGGGCACCATGGGCTATGGCCTGCCGGCGGCGATGGGCGCGCAGATCGCGCACCCGGACGCGCTGTGCATCGATGTGGCCGGTGAGGCCTCGATCCTGATGAACATCCAGGAGATGAGCACGCTCGCGCAGTATCGCCTGCCGGTGAAGGTGTTCATCCTGAACAACGAATACATGGGCATGGTGCGCCAGTGGCAGGAATTGCTGCATGGCGGCCGCTACTCTGAGAGCTATTCCGAAGCGCTGCCTGATTTCGTGAAGCTGGCCGAGGCCTTCCATGCCCGCGGCATGCGCGCCGAGACGGCGGACCAGCTGGATGACGTGATCCACGCGATGCTGGCGCATGACGGGCCGGTGATCGCCGATATCTGCGTCGCGAAGGATGAGAACTGCTTCCCGATGATCCCCTCGGGCGCGCCGCATAACGAGATGATCCTGGGGCCGAACCAGGAGCAGAATGCGCGGGCCGTCACGGATGAAGGCAAGGTTCTGGTTTAAGCCTTCATCCCTTCGCGCCCCCCGTTTCCGAAAGCCTTTCGCATGTCTGCAACTGATATCCGCAACGCCACCATCGCCGTGCTGGTGGAGAATGAGGCCGGCGTCCTGGCCCGCGTGATCGGGCTGTTTTCCGGCCGTGGCTACAATATCGACAGCCTGACCGTGGCGCCGGTGGATGCCGAGAAGCGGCTGTCGCGCATCACTGTTGTCACCTCGGGCACCGAGATGGTGATCGACCAGATCAAGGCGCAGCTTGATCGGCTGGTGCCGGTCCATAAGGTGTCGGACCTCACGCTGGAAGGGCCGCATCTGACGCGCGAATTGGCGCTGATCAAGGTGGTCGGGCGCGGTGAGCACCGTGTCGAGGCGTTGCGCCTGGCGGATGCATTTCGCGCGCGCGTGGTGGATGCGACCGTCCAGAGCTTCGTGTTCGAGATGACCGGCAATGCCGAGAAGATCGACGCTTTCTGTGCGCTGATGCGCCCGCTCGGCCTGGCGGAAGTGTCGCGCACCGGGGCGGTTGCGATCGCGCGCGGGGAGCGCGTGGTGTGATGCGCTACGCGCTGGCCCTGCTGGTATTCGCCGCCATGCCCGTGATGGCGCAAGGCTTTCTGTTGGACCAATCGCTCCGCGAATTCCAGGCGCAGCGAGGCATGGCGATGGTGCGCGACCTGGCCGCCGGCCGCGGCGGCGCAGTGCTGACCGCCGAGGCCATTTTCTGCCGCGACCTGGAGGGCGGGCTGTTCATGCTGGGCACCACCCTGACCGCGCCCGATGCCTCCGAAGAGCATTGGGAAGTGTTGCGCAGCGAGGCCGGCGGGTTCGCGATGCAGCTGATGGCGCGCAAGGGCGTGCGCGCCAGCCGCGATGAGCTGCGCCATGAGGTGGCGATCCTGCTGGATTCCCGCCCGTGCCGCGAAGTGCTGGCCGAACGTCTGGTCGAGGCGGAGGATCTGCTGCGCATCGAGACCCTGAACGGCGCCCGGCGCCTGAGCGAACTGGCCCGCTGAACGGGTGGACATCCCTGCCGGAACGCGGCACACGCCGCCCCATCACCAAACCGCAACTATGACTGAGAGGAGCGCCTGAAATGCGCGTGTATTACGACCGTGACGCCGATGTGAACCTGATCAAGGCCAAGAAGGTCGCGGTCATCGGTTTCGGCTCCCAGGGCCATGCCCATGCGATGAACATGCGCGATTCCGGCGTGCCGGATGTCGTGCTCGGCCTGCGCCCCGGCGCCTCCTGGAAGAAGGCGGAAGCCGCCGGCTTCAAGGTGA
The DNA here is from genome assembly GCA_027483125.1 of Acetobacteraceae bacterium. Lineage (GTDB taxonomy): Bacteria > Pseudomonadota > Alphaproteobacteria > Acetobacterales > Acetobacteraceae > Rhodovarius. Next base: position 13,835 of record JAIXVH010000360.1, read on the forward strand.
TGTCGCCTGCCGATGCGGCCGCCTGGGCCGATGTGGTGATGATCCTGACGCCCGATGAACTCCAGGGCGACCTGTACCGCGACCACCTGCACGCCAACCTCAAGCCCGGTGCCGCCATTGCCTTCGCGCATGGCCTGAACGTGCATTTCAGCCTGATCGAACCGCGCACCGATATCGACGTGTTCATGATCGCGCCCAAGGGCCCCGGCCACACGGTGCGCGGCGAATACCAGAAGGGCGGCGGCGTGCCCTGCCTGGTGGCGGTGCACCAGAACCCCTCGGGCAATGCGCTGGAAATCGCGCTGTCCTATGCCTCGGCGGTGGGCGGCGGCCGCGCCGGCATCATCGAGACCACCTTCAAGGAAGAATGCGAGACCGACCTGTTCGGCGAACAGGCCGTGCTCTGCGGCGGCCTGGTGGAGCTGATCAAGGCTGGCTACGAAACCCTGGTCGAGGCCGGCTACGCACCGGAAATGGCCTATTTCGAATGCCTGCATGAAGTGAAGCTGATCGTGGACCTGATCTACGAAGGCGGCATCGCGAACATGGACTATTCGGTCTCCAACACCGCCGAATACGGCCAGTATGTCACCGGCCCGCGCATCATCACGGCCGAGACCAAGGCCGAGATGAAGAAGGTGCTGGAGGACATCCAGACCGGCCGCTTCGCGCGCGACTGGATGCTGGAAAACAAGGTCAACCAGGCGAGCTTCAAGGCCATCCGCCGCCGCAATGCCGAACACCCGATCGAGGCTGTGGGCGAAAAGCTGCGTGCGATGATGCCCTGGATCCGCAAGAACGCCCTGGTGGACAAGGCGAAGAACTGAGCCAGTACGGGGCGCGGCTTCCGCCGCGCCTCAACGCTCGGCCTTTAGCGCTCTGGGCGGTGCAGCAGCCACAGGCTGCCGCCGCCGCCCGCGGGCCGGCCGCGCATCAGCGCATCAAGCCCCGCGGGGTTGTGCGCGGCGTGCCATTCGGTGGCGTAGAGCACCGAAATCCGCCGATTGCCGATCAATGCCTGCATCAGCGCATGCGCGTCCATGCCGTGCTGTCCCGGTGGGAACTCGCCGGTCAGCAGTGGCAGGCCATGCAGATGCACATGCAGCCCCGCAGCGCAGGCCGGCAGCAGGCGCTGCAATATGTCCAGCGCCGCCGCCGCGCACAGTCCGGGATTGACCACCACCATGTCGCCGGTCGTGACGCGCCCGGCGAGCCAGGCGCCGGTGATGGCCGTGACCGGTTCGGCGAGGTGCTCCACCTCGGGCAGGGGCGACGCAACATCGGCCACCTGCAGCAACCGGCCCTGGCCATTGGCCTGCAAGGCGGCCAGCGCGAAGGGCGTGCCATCGCCGCTGCCGAATTCGATCACCTGGCGTGGGCGATAGCGGCGCACCATGGCGAAATAGGCTGCGGCGTCGGCCGGGCTGAAGGCACCGGCGGCAGGTGGCTGCTCAGGCGCGTCATAGGCCTGCATGGCCAGTTCGATCGCGAAGGTTTTCAGCGCGCTCTCTGCGGGTAGAAGCTGGCGCAGCGCGTCTTTGGGGATGGCGACGGAGGCTGGCGGCTCGGGCGCCGGCACGGCGGCGGGCGGCGGTTCCGGCGCGTTGGGCAGGGCGGTGTCTTCGGCTGGCACGGGTGGCGGGGGCGCCGCTTCGGCGGGCGGCGGTTCCGGCGCGCTGGGCAGGGCGGTGTCTTCGGCCGGCACAGGTGGCGGGGGCGCCGCTTCGGTGGCCGGCGGTTCCGGTGCGCTGGGTGGGGCGGTGTCTTCGACAGGCGCGGGTTGTGGGGGCGCCGCTTCGGTGGCCGGTGGTTCCGGCGCGCTGGGTGGCGCGGTGTCTTCGGCTGGCACGGGCGGCGGGGGCGCCGCTTCGGCGGGCGGTGGTTCCGGCGTGCTGGGTGGGGCGGCGTCTTCGGCAGGCGCGTGTGTGGAAGGCGCCACCTCGGCGACCACCGGTTCCGGCGGCGGCGGTTCACTCGGCATGCCAGGCGCGCTGCCCAAGGCTGGCCATTCGAAGACGGCCGCTGCGCCACCTTGCACCGGCAGGATGACGGACCCACCGGGGATGACCGCGCCGGTTCGCGCATCATGGATGCTGGCCGCGCCCGGCTTCCAGGGCTGTTCCGGCAGCAGGTCATGCAGCGTGAAGCCGAACGACCCGTCACCCAGGCCGGCTTGCACAAGATCGGCGCGTGGCTCGTCGGCGATGGCCGCGGCGATCAACTGGCCATCCTGCAGCAAATGCAGTTCCAGTCGCGCCGAGGGCTCCACCTGGTCACGGACCCAGCCGCTGATCAGCCCGGCCGAGACCTGGTCCACAAGGCCTTGCAGTTGCGGCTCCGGCGCGCGGCGCGGTGCCAGCGGTGCGGGCGCCACGGCGGCAGACGCCTCTCCGGGGATGATGAAGGTGCCTTCGGGGATGACCGCGCCATGCAGCGCATCGCGGATCGCAGCTGGCCCCGGTGCCAGCGGCTGGTCGGGCGACTGGGCCTGGAACTCGAAGCCATGCGCGCCATCACCGAAGCCGGCCACGGCCAGTTCCGGCCGCATCATGTCGGCCTTGACCACGGCCCGGACCGCCCCGTCCTGGATGAGATGCAGTTCCAGCCGCCGCGTCGGGTCGGCCTGGTCGCGAACCCAGCCTGCGATGAGCATGGGCGTGACGACATCCACATGCCCATGCAGCCGCGGCGCGGACGGGGTCTCGACCATGGCGCGGCTCTATTGCGTCACGCCGAACCGGACCAGCGCCAGGGCGAAGGCCATGATGCCCATGGTGATGCCCGCGCCACCCAGAAGCAGCGTCCAGGCGGTGGGCAGCAGGGCGACGCGGGTCTTGACGTCCAGCATATCGGTCTCGACGCGGCGGAAGCGTTCCTCGAAGCGATCGAAGCGCGATTCCAGCCGGTCCAGCCGGGCTTCGATACGCGCAACCGCGTCACGCGTGGCGTCGTGGGTGGTCTGCTCTGACATGGTGATGGTTTGGACCTTGAAGGGCGGGGTTTCAACCCCGCTCTTGGCCGTCACGCCACCTGCTTTTCCAACAGGCCTTGCTTCACCATCTCCTCGGCGATCTGCACAGCGTTCAGTGCCGCACCTTTCCGCAGATTGTCACTGACGCACCAGAAGGCCAGGCCGAACTCCACGGTGGGGTCCTTCCGCAGGCGCGACACATAAGTGTCATCCTCACCCGCCGCATCCAGCTGCGTGATGTAGCCGCCATCCTCGCGCTTATCGAACACGCGGATGCCCGGCGCCTTCCGCCAGGCCGCCAGGGCCTGCGCCTCGGAGATCGCGCTTTCGAACTCCACATGCACCGCTTCGGCATGGCCGATGAAGACCGGCACGCGCACGCAGGTGGCGATCACCTTGATGTCCGGGTCCAGGATCTTGCGGGTCTCCACCGCCATCTTCCACTCTTCCTTGGTCGACCCGTCATCCATGAACTTGTCGATATGCGGGATGCAGTTGAAGGCGATGGGCTTGGTGAATTGCTGCGGCTCGGGCTCCTGATGGACGAAGCTGGACTTGGTCTGGTGGAACAGCTCGTCCATGCCTTCCTTGCCCGCGCCGGAGACCGACTGATAGGTGCTGACCACCACGCGCTTGATGCGCGCGATCTCGTGCAGCGGCTTCAGCGCCAGCACCATCTGGATCGTGCTGCAATTGGGGTTGGCGATGATCCGCCGCTTGCGGAACTGCGCGAGCGCATGCGGGTTCACCTCCGGCACCACCAGCGGCACATCGGGTTCCATGCGGAACTGGCTGGTATTGTCGATCACCACGCAGCCCTGCGCGGCCGCCCGCGGTGCATGCACCGCCGAGACCGAGGCGCCCGGGCTGAACAGCCCGATATCGGTACCGGTGAAATCAAAGGTCTCCAGGTTCTGCACCTTCAGGACCTTTTTCTCGCCCCAGGAAATCTCGGTGCCGGCGGAACGGCCGGAGGCCAGCGCCACAATCTCGCTCACCGGGAAATCGCGCTCGGCCAGCGTCTTCAGCATCTCGCGCCCGACCGCACCGGTGGCGCCGACAACTGCGACCTTGTAGCCCATGGGGAATAGCCTTTCATTCGTATTGCAACGCAGCGTGTTTAGGCGCGGCGGGCCGCGGTTTCAACCGCGCGGCATGATATGCAGCCCGTCGCGCAACAGGCTGACCACGCAGGCCTCGCCAGGGGCCAGGCCGTTGCGGCGCGCGGCATGCATGGGCAGCGTGAACACCAAAGGCCCGCCGGCGGGGTCGGCCACATCCAGCGTCACGCGCGCATCGGCGCCCAGCGCCAGCACTTCCAGCACGCGCGCGGGCACCGGGTTTTCGCGCTC
>JAIXVH010000144.1 GCA_027483125.1 Acetobacteraceae bacterium
ACCACCTCGGACTACGACCGTGAGAAGCTGCAGGAGCGCCTGGCGAAGCTCGCCGGTGGCGTGGCCGTCATCCGCGTCGGTGGCAGCACCGAAGTGGAAGTGAAGGAGCGCAAGGACCGTGTGGACGACGCTCTGCACGCCACCCGGGCTGCGGTTCAGGAAGGCATCGTGCCTGGCGGCGGCACCGCGCTGCTGCGCGCGTCGACCAACCTGGGCAACCTCAAGGGCCTGAACAACGACGAGAATGTCGGCATCGAGATCGTTCGTCGCGCCATCCAGGCGCCGGCGAAGCAGATCGCGGAAAATGCCGGCAAGGACGGCGCGGTTGTGGCCGGTGAGACCCTGCGTTCCACCGAATGGGCCTTCGGCTATGACGCCCAGCTCGACGCCTACAAGGACCTGATCGCCGCCGGCATCATCGACCCGACCAAGGTCGTGCGCACGGCGCTGCAGGATGCGGCCTCGGTCGCGTCGCTGCTGATCACGACCGAAGCGATGGTCGCCGAGCGTCCGGAAAAGAAGGCGGCTCCGGCCGGCGGTCCGGGCGGCGGCATGGGTGACATGGACTTCTGATCCCCCGTCCGATGACCGAAGCGCCGAAGGGCGCGGAGGTCTGAATCGGCCGGATAGACCAGGGGGCGGTCCGCAAGGGCCGCCCCTTTTTCATGCGCGCCAGTCCACCAGGCCGTGGTCGTGCAGCGCCGTCACTGGCCCCGCCTGCTCACAAAGCACCACCAGATTGGGGTGCGGCCCGCGGGCGCTCGGCACCAGCAGCCCGTCGCGGCCATGGAAATGCGCGGCCTCGGCGATGTCCTGGCTGCGCGGATATTCCGCCTGGCGCTCATTATACGACATCTGCCCGAAATTCGCGGTCTTCACGCCCAGCGCCGCCAGCGCGTCCAGCGTGTCGATCCGCACGCAGGCGGCCAGCGACACCCGCAATTCATGCAGCCCATAGCGCACGCGTGACGGCATCACAGGCTGCCCGCGGCTGAGGTGGAAGAACATTTCCGCCCGCGCGCCATCCGCATGCGTGGACGTATACAGCACGTCGAATGTCTGGTCGTCCCAGCGGCCGCCCGGGGCGTTGCATTGCGTGGGGTCGCGCCCCTCGCGCACGATGCGCCAGGCGGTGCCAGCCCAGGGGGCGAAGGGCAGGGCCTCGACCGCGTCGAGCAGCCCGCTATCCCGCGCCGCCATGCGCTACAGGAACGCGTCCGAATCCAACCGGTCCAGCACGCGCAGCACGGCCGCGGACTGGTTCTGGTTGATCAGGTCGATCGCCCGCTGCCCGTCCAGTTGCGCATGGCGCGCATAGAGCCAGACCCGGATTTCCTCGGCGCTGTAGTAATCGCTGAGCCGCTGCACGATGAAATGCAGATCCGACAACACCAGCTGCGTGTCCGGTTGCGGCCGGACCGTGCCCGCCTTCCAGCGCGAGACGGTGGCCTTGGAGACATCGGCGATATTGGCGATGTCGGTGCCCGACAGCCCGCCCATGGCGGTCAGGTCGTTGATGGTGCGGGGCATCGCCCCTGTCAGGGTCTGCATGGTCGGCGCATCCGTGTTTCAACGCATCATATCGGTGAAACACCGATGCGCGCAACCAAAACCTACCCCCGCGCCTTGTCCAACGCCACCCGCAACGCCGCCAGGCCCGGCAGCAACCCCTCCAACCCCAACCCTGCCGCCACCGGCGCCAGATCCGCCGCCGCCAGCGCCACCGCCGCTTCCCGCCGCGCCCGCCCGGCCTCGGTCAGCATCACCCGCTTGGCGCGGCCATCGGCCGGGTCCGGTTCCAGCCGCACGAAGCCGCGCTCCTCCAGCCGTTGCAGCGTGTTGGTCATGGCGGCCTTGGGCACCTGGAAGGCGCGGGCGATGGCGCCGGGCGTGCGCCCATCCCCCAGCCGCACCAGATGGTTCAGCACGGTGAAGTGGGGCAGGCGCAGCCCGTCGGGCTGGGCGCGCTCGAAACGGTTGCGCGCCAGCTGCTCGATGATACCGATCTCGTTCAGGACAGCGAAAATGGCGGGGTCTTTCACCCAGCCACTATACGCGATTCGTGCCGCCAGCGCGGGGTCGGCGCCGCCGCGCGCACGGGATGGCCAAGCCTTGCCAGCATCTGCACCGTTCCACCCCGGCCCAGCAATTCTTGGATCTCCCGGTACGGCCCCGCCATGGCCGGGAATTCCTGCAACGCCTGGCTGACCGGCTGCACCGCCAAGCCCTGCGCCGTCGCCGCCAGGTTCAGCCGCAGCCAGTCGCGGCCCGCGGCCAGCTGCTCTGCCCGGCTATTGCCGCGCGTCACCTGCCAGATGAAGGCATTGGTGCCCTCAAAGATCGCCCGATACCGGGCCACGCCGAACTGCCAGCCGGGCTGGCCGCGCACCATGCCCGAAGGCGTCAGCTGGCCAGCGGCGATCATCGGGTCCAGCTCCGGCCCCCAAAGCGAAATGCCATCGGGCTGCGCGGTCACCGCGGCGCTGCCGAAGCGCATCAGGTTCACGCTCTCCATCCAGGCCGCGTCGTCTTCGGCCTCCACCATCCAGGCGCGCCAGGCAATGTCGCGGATGCGGCCAATGTCGCGCGTCTCGGCCCCGAAGCCTTCCGGCGCCAGCATTGCCGCGCGCAGGGCCGCAAGCTGTGCGTCTGTGACCGGCCGCGTCGCGTCATAGGGCGCCTTGGCCGAACGCCGTGCCGGGACCGCGGCGAAAAGCGGATCGGGCCGGCCGCCCGCGCGCAGCGTCACCCGCGCCACCGGGCGCCGATCCAGCCGCGGCTGCGGCTCGCCCTCGGGGAAGGGGGTGATCGTGGCGTCCAGCCCCTGTTCCAGCAACGCCAGGCGGAACAATTCCAGGAAGCCGCCCAGGCTCATCAGGCCTTGCCGGTCGAAGGGGTCGGTCTCCGGCAGGCGGCGATCCAGGTCGAAGAACAGCGCCATGCTGTCTGCGCCTTCCATGCGCATCAGCCAAGGCTGGCGGTTATGCGCATTGGGCGCGAGCACCGCCCAGCCAGCCGCGCGAAGCCGTGGGTCGGCTGTGGTGTTGGCCGCGGCCATGCGCCATGGCCCCAAGGGTTCGGCACGGGCACTGCGCCACAGCCCGCCCTCCTGGGTCAAGACGATGCCGGTGGCGGCGGTCAGCAGGGTTCGGCGGTTCATGGTTCACCTCAAGATGTTCGACTTCGAACAATATGGTTCAATATCGAACGATATGCAAGCCCCTTGTCACGCCCGCCCGCCTGGCGCATCTGCACCGCGTCACCTGGGTGAGCGCCTGTCGCGGGCGCTGAGAGGCGGGATGCATCCCGCGAGCCTTGGAACCTGATCCGGTTCGCACCGGCGAAGGGAGTGGTGGATGGTCCGCTGTCTCTGTCTTCGCATGCGCGCGCGCCGGCTGGAGGGAATGGGATGGACCGTCGCACCTTGCTGGCCTTGCCGCTGGCTGCCCCCGCTTTCGCGCAACCCGCGCGCGCCCGCACCCTGCGCTTCATGCCGCAGGCCGCACTGGCCGCACTGGACCCGATCTTCAACCCGACCACCATCGTCACCACGCATGGCTTCTGCGTCTTCGACACGCTCTATGGCGTGGACCGGGCGCTGCGCCCGCGCCCGCAAATGGCCGAGGGCCACCAGGTCTCAACCGATGGCCTGAACTGGACCATCACCCTGCGCCCGGGCCTGCGCTTCCATGACGGGGAGCCAGTGCGGGCGGCCGATTGCATCGCCTCGATCCGCCGCTGGGCGGTGCGCGACAGCTTCGGCCAGGTGCTGATGCGCGCCACCGCCGAACTTGCCGCCGCCGATGACCGGCGCATCACCTTCCGTCTGCACCGCCCCTTCCCGGCGCTGCCCGACGCACTCGGCAAGGTGGCCGCCAGCCCCTGCTTCATCATGCCCGAGCGCATCGCCGCCACGCCGCCCACCCAGGCGATCGGCGAGATCATCGGCTCCGGCCCCTGGCGCTTCAACGCCGCCGAATTCCGCGCCGGCGCCATCGCCACCTATACCCGCAACGACGCCTATATCCCGCGCGACGAACCGGCCGAGGTCACCTCCGGCGGCAAGCGCGTGCATTTCGACCGGCTGGAACTGACCTGGATCCCCGATGGCGGCACCGCCGCCGCCGCGCTCCGCACCGGCGAGATCGACTGGATCGAATACCCGCTGCCCGACCTGGTGCCTGTGCTGGACCGCGACCGCGGCACCCGCACCCAGATCTATGATCCCACGGGCTTCCTGGGCTTTCTGCGCTTCAACCATCTGCACCCGCCCTTCAATGATGTGCGGGTGCGCCGCGCCATCCGGGATGTGCTGGTGCAGTCCGACTACATGTCGGCCGTGGCGCTGCCCGGCGACTGGCAGGAATGCCACGCCATGTTCCCGTGTGGATTGCCCGGCACGCTGGAATTCGCCCCCGCCCCGCGCGGCGCCGCCGCCATGGACGCCGCCCGCGCCGCCCTGCGTGAGGCCGGCTATGCGGGCGAGCCCATCATCCACATCAACCCGACCGACTTCCCCGCCGTGACCCAACAGGGGCGTGTCACGGTGGACCTGATGCGCCGCCTGGGGCTGAACATCCAGGCCTTCGAGAGCGACTGGGCCGGCGTCATCGCGCGCCGTTCCAACCGCGGCGCGCCCACCGCCGGCGGCTGGCATCTGCACAACACCAACTTCCCCTCGCCCGGCATCGCCAACCCCGCGCTCTCGCCCATCATCCGCATGCATGGGGAGGGCGCCTGGTTCGGCTGGCCTTCAGACCAGGGCGTGGAGGCTGCGGTCCAGGCCTGGATCGAAGCGCCGGATGCCACCGCCCAGGCAGCCGCGATGGAACGCCTGCAACGCCTGGCCTGGGATGCGGTGCCCTTCGCGCCCACCGGGCTGTTCCGGTTGCGCACGGCGTTCCGGCGCGAGTTGGAAGGGGTGTTGCAGGCCCCGTCGCCGATGCTGTGGAATCTGCGCCGGGGGTGACTTGAAGCGCATGCACCCGCCCTCCTGGCCCAGCATCGCGGCAGGAGGGCAGTGCGAGATGCTATGCATGCATAATGGGCCGCGTGGCGATACGGCCGAACCGCCAGGCCGCTGCTGTGGCTCCCTACCTGGGCGGTTATGTGATCCGACCGGGGAAGGCCGCCTTCAGCTGCGCATGGAACAGCTTTGCCA
>JAIXVH010000057.1 GCA_027483125.1 Acetobacteraceae bacterium
CCGCCCGATTCCTCGCGCACATAGAGGCCCGCCATGCCGAGTGCCGCGGCGTCGCACAGCACATCGACGGGCAGATGGCGTTCCTCATCCCAGCGTTGCGCGTGCGGCGCGATGCGTTCGCGCGCGAAATCCAGGGCGGTCTCGCGCAATTCGCGCGTGGCTTCGGGCAGGTCGAACAGCATGGGGCGAGACTATGCCGCGCCGAGGATCGCGGCCAGCCGCTCGCGCGTCGCGGCCAGGTTGCGCGCCTTCACATGACCGAAGCCCTTGATGCCCGCCCAAGCCTCCACCCATTCGCGCAGCCTGGTGGGCGGGACGCTGTCGAGACCAGCGATGAACTCCTCGATCAGTGCGCGTTCCATGCGCCGCTCCTCGGTGCGGCCGAAGGGGTCGAGCGCGGTGCCGCGCAGCAGCTTGCCATGGCGAAGCAGGCGCATGGCGCGCAGCATCCATGGCCCGAAGGCGCGCTTCTTCTCGCCCATCGCAGGCGGCGCCAAATGGATTTCCAAGTGCTGCGTGCCGGTGAATTGCGTGTCCAGCCATTCGCGCCATTCGGGCGTGCTGTGCAGGCGCGCGACCTCGTACTCGTCCTTGTAGGCCATCAGGCGATAGAGCTGCGTCGCCACCGCGCGCTTGATCGCCGCATCGTCGAAGCGCGCGACCACCGCCTCATAGCGGCGCGCATAGCGGCGGTTCTGATAGGCGGTGAGGTCCGCGACGCGCCTTGCGATGAACGCCTCCAGCGTTTCCGGCGCGCGCAGCGCGGGCTCCGCCAGCGCGGCATGGCGGCCTGCGATGAAGGCCGCCTGGTTGCGCTTGATCTCTGCGCCATTCAACTCCAGCGCGCGCATGATGGCGTCGGCGCCGAGCGGCACCAGCCCGCGCTGATAGGCCACGCCGAGCAGATAGACATTCAGGTAGATCAGGTCGCCGAAATCCGCCTCCACCTGGCGCGCGCCGGGTAGCGCGATGACCTGCCGGCAGGCGGCGTCCAGGCTGTTGCGCATGGCGGCGGCATCGGCCCGCGTTTCGGGATTCAGCACGAATTCGCCGGTGGGAAAGAGGTTCTCGCTTATCACCGCGACCGAGCGTTCCGGCGAGAGCATTGGCCGCGCGACGCGCCCGTGCGCGACGACCATGTCGGCGGCGATCATCAGATCCGCCTGGCCCGGGCCGATGCGCGGGCTGGCCAGCACGGACGCATCCTCGCCCACCGCACCGACGCGCAGCTGTGCATAGACACCGCCACCTTTCTGCGCGAGGCCGAGATAATCCACGCTGCGCACCGGCCGGTCTTCCAGATGCGCGGCCATCGCCAGAATGGCGGCGAGCGCCGTCACACCCTGCCCGCCGACACCGGCCATCAGCAGATTCCAATGCGCGTCCTGCCGCACGCGTGCAGGCTCCGCGGGCGGCGCGATGTCGCGCGGCGCCTCTGGCTTGCGCGGCGTGGCACCGACCAGCGTGATGAAGGAGGGGCAGAAGCCCTGTACGCAGGAGAGATCCTGGTTGCAGGCGGATTGGTCGATGCGGCGCTTGCGGCCCCATTCCGTGTCGATGGGTTCGACGGCGATGCAGTTGGATGCGCGCGAGCAATCGCCGCAATCCTCACAGACGCGCGGATTGATCACAGCGCGGCGTTCGGCCTGCGCGGCCAGGGCGCGTTTGCGCTTGCGGCGGCGTTCCGTCGCGCATTCCTGGTCGTAGATCAGCACCGTCACGCCGGGCACCTCGCGCAGCATCCGCTGCACCTGGTCCAGTTCCGCGCGCAGGAAGAATTGCGTGCCGGTCGGGATCAGCGGATCGCCGCGATGGCGCTCCGGATCATCGCCCACCACCACCACCTGCGCGGCCCCTTCGGCGCTGGTTTGCGCAGCGATGCGCGGCACCGTCACCTCGCCTTCGGGATGCTGGCCGCCGGTCATGGCGACGGCGCTGTTGACCAGGATCTTGTAGGTGATGTTGGCGCGCGCCGCGATCGCGGCACGGATCGCGAGCAGGCCGGAATGCGCGTAGGTTCCGTCACCCATGTTGGTGAAGACATGCGGCGTCTCGGTGAAGTGGCGCTGGCCGAGCCAGGCCGCGCCCTCTCCGCCCATATGGGAGAACAGGTCGCTCTCGCGCCCCATATCCTTCGCCAGATAGTGGCAGCCGATACCGGCCATGGCGTGGCTGCCATCCGGCACGCGCGTGGAGGTGTTGTGCGGGCAGCCGGGGCAGAAGAACGGCGTGCGTGTGGCGACCGGTGCGCGCGCCGCCGAGTCGAGCGCATCCAGTTCCGCGATGCGCGCGCGCAGTGCATCCGTGTGCAGCTCGGCGGGCAGCCGCGCATGCAGGGCGCGCAGGATCATCGCGGCATCCAGTTCCGCCGTTTCGGGCATCAGCAGCGCGCCGTCTGGCGTATGCTTGCCGCTAATGCGCGGACGCGCTGCTTCGGCGTAGAGCGCGTCGCGCAGCATAGGTTCGGAGAATGCGCGCCGATCCTCGATGACCAGCACTTCCTCAAGCCCACGCGCGAAGGCCCGCGCGCCCTCGGCATCGAAAGGCCATGGCATGCCAAGCTTCCACACGCGCAGGCGCGGCATGTGCGACAGCCCGGCATCGGCCAGTGCCTGGCGCAGCGTGTTCCATGCCTTGCCGCGCACCAGGATGCCGAAGCGCGCATCAGGCGCGTCATGCACAATGGCGTTGAACGCATTGGCGCGCGCGAAGGCCAGCGCGGCCGGCAGCTTGTACTGCCGCAGCCGCGCTTCCATGCCGAGCGCCGTGTCCTTCAGCCGGATATGCAGGCCATCCGGCGCATCGAAGTTCGGCGCGATGGTGGCGAAGCGCGCCGGGTCCACCGCCAGCGTCATCGTCGCATCCATGGTTTCCGACACGCATTTCAACCCGGTCCAGGTGCCCGCGAAGCGCGACAGGGCGATACCCTTCAGGCCCAGCTCCAGCACATCCTGCACATCCGCCGGATCGAGAAACGGCATCTCCAGATCCAGGAAGGCATGCTCGCTGCCCGAGGTGACGGTGGAGGATTTCGCCGAAGGGTCATCGCCGGCCAGGGCCAGCACGCCGCCGCGCGGCGCGGTGCCGACACTATTGGCATGGCGCAGCACATCGCCGCTGCGATCGACGCCCGGGCCCTTGCCGTACCAGATGGCGAAGACGCCCTCATGCCTGGCGTTCGGATACAGGCCGAGCTGCTGCGAACCCCAGCAAGCGGTCGCGGCCAGATCCTCGTTGAGGCCAGGTTCGAAGACGACGCGCGCCTCGCGCAGCCGTGCCGCATGGCGGCCAAGCTCCCGGTCATAGCCACCAAGCGGCGAGCCACGATAGCCGGTGATGTAGCCGGCTGTGTTCCAGCCGCGCGCATCATCCAGCGCACGCTGCAACAGCGGCAGCCGCACCAGTGCCTGTGTGCCGGTCAGCAGGGCGTCTTCCTGCAGGGCGGTCCAGCGATGTTCCAGCGTGATGCGCTCGATCCGGCTCATGCGCGATTTCCAATGGACGTTCTGCCGGCAGGATGCACCGCATCGCGCCGCAGGTCATGCCGAATATGCTTGTGCATCGCCGAAATCACGGCAGAATCTGCCGCATCATGGACGCCATCGACAAACGCATCCTGCGGACGCTGCATGCCGAAGGGCGCATCACCAACGCCGACCTGGCCGAACGCGTCGGCCTTTCGCCCTCGCCATGCCTCGCGCGCACGCGCAGGCTGGAGGAGAGCGGCGCCATCCGCGGCTACATGGCGCTGCTGGACCAGGCCGCTCTGGGGCTGCCGGATACCGTCATCATCGAGGTGATGTGCGAAAAGCATGACGACGCCACGCTGAAGCGCTTCGAACAGGCGGTCAACGCAATGCCGGAGGTGATCGAGGCCTGGCTCGTCACCGGTGAATACGACTACGTGCTGAAGGCCGCAGTGGGCGGCACCGCCGGCTACGAGAAACTTCTGCGCGAGAAGATCTACAAGCTGCCCGGCGTGCGCCACACGCGCACAACCTTCACGCTGCGCTGCCTGAAGCAGAGCCATACCCCAGTGCCGTAGCGGCCGCGCGCAAGGCATCGGGCAGGGGCGCCGGCCGGCCGGTCGCGCGGTCCACATAGACATGCACGAAGTGCCCTTGCGCCGCCGCCTCGGCATCCGCTCCGAACACGCCGAGTTCATAGCGGATGCTGGTCCGCCCCAGATGCGCGATGCGGAAACCCACCTCCACCGGCGCCGGATAGGCGAGCGGCTTGAAGTACCGGCAGCCCGTCTCCACCACCAGGCCCACCACATCGCTGCGCGCGATGTCCAGCACATCATTCTCCACCAGCCAGCGGTTCACCACCGTATCGAACCACGCGTAGTAGACGACGTTGTTGACATGCCCATAGGCGTCATTGTCGGACCATCGCGTGGTGATGGTCTCGATGCGTTGCATCGCATCGCGCGTGAAGCGTTCGGTCATGGTGCTTGCCTCCGCGCGCATCCTGGCGCAACAGGCCGCGCATGCGAATCCCCGACCTGGACCTGGACCTGCTGCGCGGCTTCGTGGCGGTGGCCGAGCGCGGCGGCTTCACGGCGGCCGGCGAGGTGCTGGGCCTGACGCAATCTGCCGTCTCGCTGAAGGTGAAGCGGCTGGAGGACCTGCTCGGCAAGCCGGTCTTCCAGCGCCTGTCGCGCGGGATCGCCCTGACGCGTGAGGGCGAAACCCTTCTCGGCTATGCCCGCCGCATGCTCGCACTGAACGATGAAGCGGTGCGCCGCATGATCGCGGCGCCTGTCGCGGGCCGCTTGCGCCTGGGCGTCGCCGATCATTTCGTGCCGCGCAACCTGGCGCCGATGCTGGCCGCCTTCATGCGTGACTATCCGGAACTGCGGCTGGAGGTGGAGGTCGGCCGCAGCCACGAACTGCGCGCGGCCATGCAGAACGGCGCGCTGGACCTCGTCATCGGCAAGCGGCGCGATGGCGAGACCGCGGGCCGCCTGGTGTTTACCGAAGACATCATCTGGGTCGCAGCCCCTGGCTTCGCCGCGCCGCCCGAGCGCCCGCTGCCACTGGCCATGCTGCCGCAGGGCTGCATGTTCCGCGAACGCGCACTGGCCGCACTGGCCCGCGCCGGCCGCGCCTTCGACATTGTCTATACATCCGCATCACTGCTGGGTGTGGCCGCCGCCGCGCAGGCCGGCTTCGCGGTGACCGTTCTGGGCCGCCAGGGGCTGTTGCCGGGTGTGGTCGAATACCCAGGCCTGCCGGAAGCCGGCAGCGCGCAGATGTGCATCTTCGGTGATGAAACGCGGCAATCGCCCATCATCGAACCCTTGATCAGCTTCCTGCGCGGCAGCATGGACACGGCTTAACCCATCGGCGCGTTGACCCGACGGGGCCGCGGCGCGAATTTCCCAACTTCGGCAAGGGGCTTTCCATGCAGGGTCAGGACGCGCGCATCATCGGGCTGATCGGCACCGGGCATTTCCTGTCGCATTTCTACATGCTGTGCCTGGCGCCGCTGTTCCTCACCTGGCGCGCGGAATTCGATGTCTCCTACGCGATGCTGGGGCTGTCGATCGCATTGATGTCCGGCACCACCGCCGTGCTGCAGACGCCGGTGGGATTCCTGGTGGACAAGCATGGCGCGCGGCCCTTCCTGGTGGGTGGCACGCTGCTGATGGCGTTGTCCGTCGCGGCCATGGGCTTCGCCACGGAATACTGGATGATCCTCGCACTTGCCGTGCTCTCGGGCGTGGGCAACAGCGTGATCCACCCGGCCGATTACGCGATCATGGCCGGCTCCATCCGCAAGGAGTTCATGGGCCGCGCCTTCGCGCTGCACACCTTCACCGGCAATCTGGGCTTCGCTTTGGCGCCGCCGATCATCGCACTGCTGCTGCCGCTGATCGGCTGGCGCGGCGCGCTGATGGTGGTGGGTGGCCTCGGCATTCCGGTGGTTGTCGGCATCATGCTGGCATCGCGCATGCTGCGCGATCAGGCGAAGCCGCGCGGCGAGAAGGCCATGGGCGGGCGCGAATTGCTGCTCTCTCGCCCGATCCTGCTGTTCTTCGCGTTTTTCCTGCTGAGCTCCATGGCCGGTTCCGGCATCCAGGCCTTCGTCATCACGGTGCTGGGCAAGCTGTGGGGCACGCCGATCGCGGTGGGGTCGATGGTGCTGACCGGCTACATGGTCGGCGCCACATCCGGCACGCTGGTGGGTGGTTGGGTGGCCGACAAGTCGCGCACCAATCTGTTCGGCTTCGTGCTGGTGCTGACCTGCTGCGCCATGGCCTTCATCCTGATGCTGGGGCTGTTGCCGCTACCGGAATTCCTGCTGCCCTTCGTGGGGCTGGCGGCCGGTGTCTGCCTCGGCGCATCGCGCACGCCGCGTGACGTGATGCTGAAGGATGCATGCCCGCCCGGCGAGATCGGCAAGGTGTTCGGTTTTGTCAGCGCGGGCCTGCCGCTGGGTGGCGCCATCATGCCGGTGCCCATGGGCTTGCTGATTGATTTCGGCGCGCCCTGGCTGGTGCTGCCGGTGGTGGCGATCCTGCTGGCTCTGTCGCTGCTTTGCGCCGGCACCGCGCGCCAGGCCGCCGCGCGCGCCCCGCGTGCGGTCCCGGCCGAATAGCGTGCTCGGCGTCAATAGCCTGCTGTCCTTCCTGGATGCGGTGGCGATGTCGGCCGCTGGCGCATCGGGCGCGTTGATGGCGGCGCGCAAGCGCATGGATATTGTGGGCTTCGTCGTCATTGCTGCCGTCACCGGCCTGGGCGGCGGCACCTTGCGCGATCTGATGCTGGGCCGCCTGCCGCTGGTCTGGCTCGAAAGGCCGGATATCTTCATCGCGATCGCGCTGGTCGCCGTGCTGGTCTTCGTGCTGAGCCCGCGCGTTCCGGTGCGCGAGGACACGCTGCTCTGGGCCGATGCGGTGGGCATGGCGGCTTATGCGGTGGTGGGTGCGGAAATCGCGCTCGCACTGGGCACGCCAGCCTGGGCCGCGATCCTGATGGGCGTGGTGACCGCCACCTTCGGCGGCATCCTGCGCGATGTGATCTGCAACGAGGTGCCGCTGATCCTGTCGAAGGAGATCTATGCGCTCGCGGCCCTGGCCGGCGCCGCGCTCTTCGTGCTGCTGCGCGAAGTGGGCGTATGGCGCGACACGGCCATCATCGCCGGCATGTTGATGGCCTTTGCGGTGCGCGCGGCGGCCATCCTGCGCGGCTGGCATTTTCCGCCCTATCGCGGCCCGCATTGACGCGTTAGCCTTTCGAAAAAGGGAGGATAACAGATGCATCGCCGCAGCCTTCTTGCGTCCGCCATGCTGGCCGCGCCCGCGCTGGCGCAGGGCGCCTGGCAGCCCGACCGCCCCATCCGCGTGATCGTGCCCTTCCCGCCCGGCGGGGCCACCGATGTCTGGGCCCGGCTGGTCGCCGAACCCATGGCGGAGATGCTGCGCGTGCCGGTGCTGATCGAGAACCGCTCCGGCGCCTCCTCCATCCTGGGTTCCGACCTGGTGGCCAAGGCGGCGCCGGACGGGCACACGCTGCTCTTCACCATCACGCCGCTGGTGCAGGCGCCGATCGTGCTGAACCAACACCCCTATGACCCGGTGCGCGACTTCTCGCCGATCGGGCAGATGGGCACCACGACGCTGGTCTTCATGTGCCGGGCCGCACTGCCGCCGCGCAACCTGCGCGAATTCATCGCCTTCGCGCAGGAACGCGCACGCGCCGGGCGAGGCTTGAATCTCGGCTCCTGGGCGGCGGGTTCCACCGCGCATGTCTTCGCGCTGCAGATGAACAATGCGCTGAACATGGGCATGACGCATGTCACCTATCGCGGCGAAGCGCCGATGGTCACGGCTTACCTCTCCGACGAAGTGGATTGCGGCATCAACAGCCTGACCAGCACGCGCGTGCATATCGAAGCCGGCCGGCTGCGGCCGCTGGCGGCACTCGGCGATGACCGCGCGGCGGGCATGCGCGATGTGCCCACCTTCTACGAACAGGGTGTCGATATCGGGCGCGGCTGGTCGGGCTTCGCCGGCCTGCTCGGTCCCGCGCGCCTGCCCGCGCCGGTGCATGCGCGCCTGGCTGAGGTGTTCCGCGAAACCATGCACCGCCAGGCGATCCGGGACCGGCTGCTGGCGATGGACACCAACCCGGTCTGGCTGGGACCTGAGGATTTTGGCGCCGCGATCCGCCGCGTGCGCGACATCTGGACCGAACTCACACGTGGAATGGACCTGCAAGTCGGATGAAAACACGCGCCGCGGTGGCCTGGGCCGCCAACCAATCGCTCACCATCGAGACCATCGACATCGAAGGCCCGCGCGCGGGCGAGGTACTGGTGGAGGTGATGGCGACCGGCATCTGCCACACCGACCAGTACACGCTGTCGGGCATGGACAGCGAAGGGCTGTTCCCCGCCATCCTGGGGCATGAGGGCGCGGGCATCGTGCGCGAGGTGGGCGCGGGTGTGACCAGTGTGAAGCCAGGCGATCACGTGATTCCGCTCTACACGCCGGAATGCCGCGCCTGCAAAACCTGCCTGTCGCAGCGGAGCAATTTGTGCACCGCCATTCGCGGCACGCAGGGCAAGGGCGTGATGCCGGA
>JAIXVH010000091.1 GCA_027483125.1 Acetobacteraceae bacterium
CCCCACCCAGCGAATCGCCCTGCGGCGCGCCCAGCCTGTGTGCCGCCCACCACCGGCCAGGCCCCTTGCCCCAGAGCGCCAGCGCCACCGGACGCGGGCCCAGGCGCCAGGCGGCATCAGCGAGCAGTTGCATGCGAAACAAAAACTTCTCCCTTGGTTTGTTTCTCTTGCACTTACACCACTTGGTGAGATCATGCCGAATTGACAATGAAACTCGGCCTCGCCCTCCTCATCGCTCTCCTGTGGCCTGGCCTGGTCTGGGCACCGGCTCGCGCCCAGCCCGCATTGCCCGCCACCTTGCCCGGCGGCGCGCCGGTGCCGGCCCTGCCGGCGACGACGCAGCAGGAAATCCTGCAACGTCTGCTTGATGCCGGGGCAGGGCGGGGCACCGCCGCGCCGCCACCGGCGATCCAGCCCGGCGCCGCACGACTCGCGCCGGCTGCGCCACCACCCGCACCACCGACCGGCCCCTCGGTGCAGGACGAACCCTTCTCGCCGATCGAGGCCTTCTTCAATGCGCGGCTGACCACGCCCTTGCGCCAATTCGGCCATGACAGCTTCCAGGGTGGCGCGCAGCCCGGCAGCGGTGTGGGCTTCGGCGCCGTGCCGGAAGATTATGTGATCGGCCGCGACGATGAATTGCTCGTCTCCTTCCGGGGCCGCACGCGCAACAGCGTCACAGCGCGTGTCACGCGCGAGGGCACGCTGCTGCTGCCGGAGATGCAGCCCATCCCCGCGGCCGGGCGCAGCCTGCGCGACCTGCGCGCCGATCTCGACGCGCGTGTGGCGCGCGAATTGCCGGGCTCCGAGGCCTTCCTGTCCATCGGCGCGCTGCGCCAGGTCGCCGTCTTCGTCGGCGGCGAGGTGGCGCGGCCGGGCATGGTGGTGCTCTCGCCGCTCGCCAGCGTGCTGGATGCGCTGATCGCGGCCGGCGGTCCGCGCCGCACGGGCTCGTTGCGCGCAATCCGCGTGGGCGGGCGCGTGGTGGATCTCTACCCCGTCATCGCCGGCGAAGGCGGCCCGCAGCCGGATCTGCGCATCCTCGAAGGCGAGCGCATCACGGTGCCGCCCGTCGGCGCGGTGGTGGCCATTGGTGGCGAGGTCTCGCGCCCGGCCATCTATGAATTGCCGGCTGGCGCGGCCTCGCAGCCGCTGGCGGCGATGCTGCGCCTGGCCGGTGAGACGCTGCGCCCGTCCGGCCATCGTTTCCTGCTGGAGACCACGGATGGCGAGGGCCGGCGCAGCTTCCGCGAGATCAGCCTGCGCGACTCGCTGCGCCGTGGCGATGCGCTGCTGGTGCAGCCCGGCGTGGATGCCCAGGCCGGCGGGCTGCGCCTGTCCGGCCATGTCGCGACCCCGCTGACACGCGCCGTCGCCGGGCGGGGCAGCACCCTACGCGGGCTGCTCTCAGACCCGCGCCTGGTGCGGGCTGATCCCTGGCTGCGCATGGCGGTCATCTGGCGCGCCGATAGCCGCACCCGTGTGCGCCGCCTGGTGCCCTTCGACCTGGGGCGCCTGCTGCAAGGCGGCCCGGACCTGCCCTTGCAGGAGGGCGATGAGGTCATCCTGATCGGGCTGCCCGATGTGCAATGGCTGTCCTCCGCGCCCGTGCAGCGCGCGCTGCGCGGCGAAGGCTCGACCGCCCGGCAAGAAGGCGCCAGCCCCGCCGCCGAATGCCCGGCGCTGACCGCTCTCGTCACCGCCGCCCGCACCACGCCGCAACGCTTCGCCCATGCCCGCCTGGCCGCAATGCCCGATGGCGGCACCACAGCCTGCCCGCCGCTCTTCATCGACTACCCGGCCCTGTTGCCCTTCCTGGTCGACAACGCCGTGCTGCTGGTGGGCGAGGCGCGGCTGCAAGGCCTCCTGCCGATCCTGGCCGACACGCCGCTCGAATCCCTGCTCGAAGCCGCGGGCGGCCTGACCGAGAATGCCGACCTCGCCAATGTCGAGCTCACCCGCCAGCCGCCGGCCGATGGCGGCACCATCACCCTGCAACGCACCGCGCTCGACCTGCGCACGCGCGTGCTGGTCTCCCAACGCATGGCCCCGCGCGATACGCTGCGTATCCCGCGCGGCTTCACCGATCGCGACAGTGGCCCGGTCACGCTGGCCGGCGAATTCATCCGCCCTGGCACCTATGACATCCGGCGCGGCGAACGCCTGTCCGAGGTCATTGCCCGCGCCGGCGGCCTGTCGCCCCAAGCCTTTCCCTACGGCGCCGTGCTGACGCGGGAGAGCATCCGCATCCGCCAACAGGAAGGCTTCCAACGCAGCGCCCGAGACCTCGAACAAGGCGTCATGCAAGCCGCCGCCGGCCAGGCGCTGGGCGGCACGCGCGGCACGGCCGTGGACATCACAGGCGCCGTCACCGCCGGGCGTGAAATGGCCGCAGCCCTGCGCGAAGCCCGCGCCGCCGGACGCCTGGTGGTGGAAGCCAACCCCGTCGTCCTCGCCGCCCGCCCCGAGCTCGACATCCTGCTCGAACCAGGCGACCTGCTCGTCATGCCCAAACGCCCCAACGACGTCACCGTCGTCGGCAGCGTGCTCAACCCCGGCAGCCTGCAATTCGCCACCGGCTGGCGCGCCCACCAATACGTGGCCGCGGCCGGCGGCGCGCAACGCTTCGCCGACACCTCGCGCGCCTTCATCGTGCTGCCCAACGGCACCGCCGCACCCGCCGGCCTCTCAGCCTGGCAGGCCGGCGGCCCACCCGTCCCGCCCGGCTCACTCATCGTCGTCCCACAAGACCCCGCCCCCTACGCCAACTGGGCCTTCCTGCGCGACGCGGCCAGCGTCTTCAGCCAGGTCGCCATCTCAGGCGCGGCACTGGCGGTGATTGCGAGAGAGGGTGCGCGGCGGTGAGGTCTACGCAGGGGGCGCTGCCCCCTGCACCCCCGCCAGGGGTCAACGACCCCTGGACCCGGTGTGGGTTATTCGCCGGTTTGGGGAGGGGGCAGCGAGCGCCCTTCCCGATGGTATTGCCCTTGATGCCCCCTCCCCAAGCCGGCGAAAGACTCATGGGTTCCAAGGGCCTTTCGGCCTTTGGCGGGGGGTGCAGGGGGGCGGCGCCCCCCTGCGGGCCTTCACCGCCGCGCACCCTCTCTCGCAATCACCGCCAGTGCCGCGCCTGAGATGGCGACC
>JAIXVH010000250.1 GCA_027483125.1 Acetobacteraceae bacterium
CGCATCTTCGCCGATGCGCTGGGACAGGCCCTGGGCGGGACCGTGGTGGTCGAACCAAGGCCTGGCGCCGGCGGTGCGACCGCGCTGGAAGCCACCGCGCGCGCCGCGCCGGATGGGCACACGCTGGTGCTGGCCGGCGCGGGCGGCTTGTCGGTTGTGCCCTTCCTGGGGCCGATGCCGATCGACGTATTCCGTGACCTGGCACATCTGACCCTGGTGGCGCGGGTGGTGCAGGCGATCGCAGTGCATCCGGCCAGCGGCATCACCGACATCACATCGCTGGTCGCGGCCATGCGCGCGCGGCCGGGCGGCGGCACCTATGGCTCCGCGGGGGTCGGCAGCACGACGCATTTGGGCGCCGCTATGCTGGCGCGCGAGGCTGGGTTCGAAGCGACGCATGTGCCCTATCGGGGCATCGCGCCGGCATTGACCGACCTGATCGGCCGGCGCGTGGATTTCGTCATCGCCGACCTGCCGGCGCTGCGCGGCCAGGTGGATGCCGGCGCGCTGCGGCTGATCGCGCTGACCACCGGCGCGCGCACGCCCAGCATGCCGCCGGTGCCCACCACCATGGAACTCGGCCTGCCGCGGGTGAATTCCGACAATTGGTACAGCCTGGCCGGCCCCGCCGCCTTGCCCGCGCCGCTGCGCGAGGCGCTGCTGACCGCCAGCGCCACCGCGTTGCGCGATGCGCGCGTGGTCAATGAATTCGCTCGCAATGGGGCGCTGGCCGCACCCCTCTCGCCCGAGCAGACGCTGGATTTCATCCGCTCCGAACAAGCGAAATGGGCCCCGCTGGTGCGCGAGACAGGCGCGGCGCAGAATTGAGTTTTGGCGCGCCGGACCACCCGGCGCGATAGCAAGGACGGTCATGCGCTTCGCCGCTGTTTCGAGACTGCTGTTGCTGGCGCTGGGCGCGATGTTCGTGCAGCAGACCTTCGCCGCGATGGGCCGCAACATCCCCACCGTCATCGCGCCGGCCATCCTGGATGACCTCTCGATCGACCCGGCCTGGATCGGTGTCTATGTCGCGATCGGCGCGCTGGCGGCGCTGGTGTTCCAGCTTGGGTGCGGCAGCTACATCATCCGCTTCGGCGCGCTGCGCACCAGCCAGGCGGCGCTGCTGATGCTGGCGGTCGCACTGGCCGCCTGCGCGCTGGCCGGGCCGATGGCGATCTTCATCTTCGTGGCGGTGATCGGCGCGGGGGGTTCGGCGATCTCCACGCCCGCATCGTCGCATCTGCTGGGCCGCTATTCGCCGCCGCGCCAGGCGCCGCTGGTGTTCTCCATCAAGCAGACGGCGGTGCCCGTAGGCTTGCTGCTGGCCGGCCTGGCGGGGCCTGCGCTGACCGGGCTGTGGGGCTGGCGCGCGGCGGTGCTGATCGGGGCCGCTGCCTGCGCCGGCTTCGCGCTGATGCTGGAACCGCTGCGGCGCGAATTCGACGCCGACCGCAAGCCGGAAACGCGCTTCCACCTCTCCGACCTCAGCGGCACCATCCGCGTCGTCACGCGGGGGCGGGAGCTGCGCGCATTGTCCCTGGCCTGCTTCGCCTTCAACGGCTTGCAGACCGTCTTCACCGCCTATTTCGTCACCTGGCTGGTGGAGATGGGGCATGGCCTGGCCCTGGCCGGCGCGGTGTTCTCACTGGCGATGATCGTCGCCGTCCCGGGGCGCATCGTCTGGGGCTGGGTGGGCAGCACCATCGCGCAGCCTGGCACGGTGATGGGCTGGCTGGCACTGGGCATGGCGGTGGGCGCGGTGGCGCTGGGGCTGACCGGCGCGGGCACATCGCTGGTGCTGATCGGTGCGGTCGCGATCGTCATCAGCCTGACGGCGCTGTCATGGCATGGCGTGCTGCTGTCCGAGGCGGCGCGGCTGGCGCCCGAGGGGCTGCGCGGGGCGGCCACGGGGGGCGTGTTGTCGTTCGGGCAATTGGGCGGGCTGCTGTTGCCGTTGGTCTATTCTGCCAGTCTTTGGGCGACCGGCGGGCATGGTCTGGGCTTCGCGCTGTGCGGCGCGCCGGCGCTGGCGGCGGGGGTGGCGTTGTTGGCGCGGCGGAAAGCCGCCTGAGACGCCGGCCAGGCCGCGGGGCACCATTCCTCACGCAACTTGCCGCAGCGCCGATAGCCGGGCCATGATCACCGATGCGCATTCTCATTCTCCTTGCCCTCGTGCTCGGCACGCCGCTCGCTGCCCAAACGCCTCCAGGACAAGCGCGCCAGGCTGACATTACTGGCGGCCGGGATCACCCGCTGGTCGGCCGCTACCAGGGCGCTGTGCTACGCGTTTCCCTGCAGCGGGACTTTGATGAGTTCCGCATGATCAGCCGGCCCATCGCCGCGCGGGACACGGCGATTGAGGGAAACACCGTGCCCGTTGCCGGCCGCGCCTGGCGCCTGCGCTATGAGGGCATTGAGGGTCGCAGCCCGTTGGAGGTGATGCGCAACCATCAGGAGCGGTTGGAGGCGAACCGGTTCGAAATCCTGTTCAGCTGCCGCGGCAATGAGTGCGGCCAGCCCGCAGCATTGGGCCCCGCCGTGGTGCGCAGCGTCTCCGGCCCCAATCCGGGCCTGGCACCAGGCTGGAGCGACATGGCCTATATGCTCGCCAGGCTCACCCGGCCGGAGGGTGATGTGCATGTGGCCATCATGGTGGTGGGCCTGCGCAACGGCGCGCAAGTGCTGGTGGATGTGGTCGAGGCGCGGCCGATGCAGGGCGGCCAGATCACCTTCGTCGATGCCTCCGCCATGCAGCGCGCAGTGGAGCAGACCGGGCGCGTGGCGCTGTATGGCATTCAGTTTGGCTTTGACAGCGCGGATATCCTGCCTGCCTCACGGCCCACGCTGGAGGAGATCGGCCGGTTCTTGCGCGCCAATCCGGCCATGGCGGTGGTCGTCGCCGGGCACACCGATGCGCAGGGCGCGTTCGACTACAATGTCCAGCTCTCGACCCGCCGCGCACAAGCGGTGGTAGCGGCTTTGGCGCGAGACCATGGCGTGCCGGCCGCGCGGATGGTCGCGTTCGGGGCGGGCATGGCAGCGCCGGTCGCGCGCAACGATAATGACCAGGGCCGGGCGCAGAACCGGCGCGTGGAGATCGTCAGGCGCTGAGGCGCGCAGCGTCAGCCGAACAGCTTCTCGCGATAGGTGCCGGGCGCGTATTCGCGCTTATAGGCGCCGCGTTCCTGCAAGGCGGGGACCAGCCATTCCACCGCCTCTCGCCAGCATTCCGGGGCCACGGTGCGGGAGAGGTTGAAGCCATCCGCACCCGTGGCGGCGGCGAAGCCGATCAGCGTCTCGGCCACCTGATCCACGCTGCCGGTGATGGGCTTCTGCCGGCTGCCCAGGATG
The DNA here is from genome assembly GCA_027483125.1 of Acetobacteraceae bacterium. GTDB lineage: Bacteria > Pseudomonadota > Alphaproteobacteria > Acetobacterales > Acetobacteraceae > Rhodovarius. The sequence goes on from JAIXVH010000250.1 coordinate 3,352, forward strand.
AACTGGTCGATCAGGCCGCGCCTGGTCAGCACGCCGCCCGAAGCCCGCGCCATGGCGGTGACGTTGGACTGGATGGCGTTGCTCTCGGCGGTGATGGGTTCGTCCATGCCGAAGCGGTCGAAATCGATGCCGAGTGAGGCGGCTGCATGCGCCAGCGCGCCTTCGACGCTGGCATGGCGGCGATAGTCTTCCAGCTTATCGCGCGCCTCGGCCTCGGTGCGGC
>JAIXVH010000376.1 GCA_027483125.1 Acetobacteraceae bacterium
CGCTGGCGCGGTCATGGTAGTGCGGGATGACGGCGCCCAGCTGTTCGACGAAGCCCGGCCGTTCCGGGCGGGGGCCGACCATCGACATCTCGCCGCGCAGCACGTTCAGCAGCTGCGGCAATTCATCGATGCGCGTCAGGCGGATGATGCGGCCGACGCGGGTCGCGCGCGGGTCGTGCGGGGTGGCCCAGCGGGGCGCGCCTGCGGCCTCGGCATCGACCACCATGCTGCGGAACTTGTAGAGGTTGAAGGCGCGGCCATGCAGGCCCGTGCGCGCTTGTCGGTAGAAGACGGGGCCGCGGCTGTCGCAGCGGATGGCGATGGCGGTCAGCAGCATGACCGGCAGGGTGAAGAGCAGCAGCGAGACGGCGAGCGCGATGTCGAAGCCGCGACGCAGAGCGGCCTCGGCCCGGCTTTGGCGGGCACTTCGGGCAGCGGCCAGCCAATCCGTGGGCAGCCGGTCGCATTGCACGCGTTGCAGGCGGCATTCGTCGAATTCCTCGGCGCTGAGCACGCGCACGCCGGCCTGGCGGCAATGCCGGCGCAGCGCGGGGTCGAGCACCGCGGGGTCGCGCGCGATGACCGCCCAGACCTGGCGCAGGCGTTGCGGGTGCAGAGGTTCGGCGCTGCCCGGTGGGACGAAGAGCAGCTCGAAGCGCGGCGCTTCGGGCGCGGCATCGGGCTCGCCCAGGATGAGCAGGCGGCGGCGCAGCAGGCCGCGCCTGGTGGCCATCGCGTGCGCCAGGCGCGCCAGCAGCAGGCCGGTGACAGCGGCGAGCATCAGTGATGCGGCAGCCGCCAAGGAGGCGATGCTGGCGCTGGCCGAACCCACCAGCACCACACACAGCCAGGCGGCCACCGCGAGCATCAATGCGGCCACGACAGCGGTGCCGGGCAGCGGGCGGCCCCGCGCCAGCACGGCGGGCTGGTAAAGGCCGCTGGCGCCAGCAGCCAGGCCCGAAGCGACGGCCAGCAGACAGGCAGCAATGGCGGCGCGGCCCTGATCCATCGGCATACCCTGGGCGATGCCCCAGGCCAGAGCGGCATAGGCGAGCAGGAACACCGTCACCGCTTCGGCAAAGTATAGTATGATAATGTCAGTTTGGACGTTGTGACCAAATATGGTTTTCATCGTTGGTCGATCCTGATTGTATCCATGGCAGACCATTGCTCTTTGTGTCCATTAAAGCCACCAAATTTTGGTTCGAATTAAGTACATTGAAGGATTTTTGGCAGACATTTTGCGGGAATACAGGATAATTTATGCAGCGAATTTGCTATTTTACGTAAAATGTAAATTATTTTCGTTTTGCGAAAATATATAGATTAATAATATTGTTGTCAGATCAAAGAACCGTGGGCTATTGAAAGACATCAAGCCAAGGCCGGCATCAATACCAAGCCCATGTGAGGATAAGAGATGCGCCCAAGCCGAACGCCGCTCCTGCGAGGCGCCAGCCTCGCCGCCATGCTGGCCCTGGCCGCCTGCGCAAGCCCCCGGCCCGCCGACAGCCCGCCCATCGCCATCACCGGCGGCGAATACATCCTGGGCGCGGGCGATACGCTCACCGTCTTCGTGCATCGCGCGCCGGAGCTCAGCGCGCCAGACCTGCCGATCCGCCCCGATGGCCGGCTGTCACTGCCCCTGGTGCCGGATATCCAGGCCGCAGGGCGCACGCCCACGGCACTGGCCGTCAGCATCCAGGAACGGCTGCGGACCTTCGTGCGCGAGCCCAATGTCACGGTCATGGTGCGCTCCTTCCAGGGCCCGCCCGGCCGCGCCATCCGCGTGATAGGGGAGGCTGCGCAGCCCATGGCAACGCCCTATCGCGACGGGCTGACGCTACTGGATGTGATGATCAGCGCGCGTGGGCTGACGCGCTATGCCGCGGGCAATCGCGCCTCCATCATCCGCCGCGAAGCGCCGGATGCCGCACCCGTCACCATCCCGGTGCGGCTCGCGGATCTGCTGCGCAATGGCGATATCAGCCAGGATGTCGCGATGCGGCCGGGCGATACGCTGGTCATCCCGCAAGGGTGGTTCTGAGCGATGTCCACCATGGATATGCTCCGGCGCCACAGCGCAGCCGGGCTGCGGCATCGCTGGCTGGCGCTGGCCATCGCCTGGGCGGTCTGCGGCGCGGGCTGGGCGGTGGTGCAGCTGCTGCCCAGCCGGTATGAATCGAGCGGGCGCATCTATGCCGATGCCGATGCCATCCTGGGCATGCTGCTGCGCGGGCTGGCGGTGGATGCGACGCCATCGGGCCAGGTGGAAATCCTCCAGCGCACCTTGCTCAGCCGCCCCAATCTGGAGCGCGTGATCACCCGCACCGACCTCGACCAGCGCGTCACCACGCCAGAGGAACGCGCAGCCCTGGTACAGCGCCTGGCGCGCGAGATTCGCATCACGCCGCAAACCCGCAACCTGTTCACGATCGACTATCGCGACCACAACCCGCGCGTCGCGCGCGACGTGGTGCAGGCAACGCTGACCCTGTTCATCGAGGCCGCCACCGCGACCGACCGGCAGCAGATGGAAAGCGCGCGCGCCTTCGTGGCGCAACAGGTCACCGCATACGAGGTGCAGCTGCGCCAGGCCGAACGCCGCCGCGCCGAATTCCAGGCGCGCTACATCGATGTCCTGCCCTCGGACGCACTCGGCGGCATTTCCCGCCTGGAAGCAGCACGCGCACGGTTGCAGCAGGTGCAGGGCGAATTGGTGGATGCGCGCAACCGCGTCGAGATCATCGAAGGCCAGATCGCTGCGGTGCCCGCGCAGATGGCCGCCGAAACCGCAGGCCCAGGCGGCGATGGCCGCATCGCCGAGGCCGAGCGCGTGCTGCGCGAATTGCGCCTGCGCTACACCGACGAACACCCCGATGTGATCTCCGCCCGCAGCGTCCTTGCCGGGATGCGCGCGGCCGGCGGAGGGGCGCCGCGTTCCGGCGCGGCGCCCCGAGCGGCGGCCGGCCGCCCCGGCGCCTCCAACCCGCTGCTGGAACAGCTGCGCGTGCGCCTGGTGGATGCGAATGCGCAGGTCGGTTCGCTGACGCGGCAGGACACCGCCGGCCGCGCGGAGGTGCTGCGCCTGGACGCCATCGCCCGCAGCGAGCCGGAACTGCAGGCGCAGTTCCTCAACCTCGACCGTGACTACACCGTGCTGCGCCGCAACTATGAGGAGCTGCTGGCGCGCCGGGAATCGCTGCAGATCGCGGGGGCGGCGCGCAGCAATGCCGACCGCCTGCGCCTGGATGTTGTGGACCCGCCGGTGATCCCGACGGTGCCTGTTGCGCCCAACCGGCCATTGCTGTTCTCGGCCGTGCTGGTGGCGGGCATCGGCGCGGGGCTGGGGGCAGCGTTCCTGCTCTCGCGCCTCGATCGGAGCTTCTACACCTTGCATGATCTGCGCGCGCTGGGGCTGCCTGTCCTGGGCGGCATTTCCGCGCCGCGCCGCGCGGCACCCATGGGTGCGATGCTGGCCTATGCCGCGGGTGTCGCCATCCTCCTCGCGGGCTATGGCGCGGTGCTGGCCGGCTTGCCCGCGCAAGCGGTGAGGTGGCTGGTATGACCGGCACGCACAACGCGCGCACGCATCTGGTCGAACGCGCATTGGCCGGTCGCGGCTGGTTCGGCCAGGAAGCCCCGCCCGCCGATGTCGCGCCCGAGGAGATGGCGCCGCCACGTCCGAGCTGGCCGGTGCCCATCGCGCCCCCGGCACCGCCGGCCATCCCGCTTGCGCGCCTGCATGCCGCCGGCATGATCAGCGCGCCCCATGGCCCTGGCCGCAGCAAGCATCTCGAGGAGATCGCGCTGGTCCAGCAGCAGGTGCTGCGCCAGGTGGATGGCAGCATCGCACAGGGCCTGGCGCAGGCCATGGCGCATGAGCCGGCGCTTGGCCCGGCCAAGGCGCGCGTGGTGCTGATCGCCTCCGCGCTGCCCGATGAGGGCAAGAGCTTCGTTGCGCTGAATCTCGCCGCCAGCATCGCCGCCAGCGGCGGCCGCCAGGCGCTGCTGGTGGATGCCGATGGCAGGCTTGGCAGCATCAGCGCGGCACTGGGTGCCGCCGACGCGCCCGGCCTGCGCGACCTGGCCGCCGACCCGGCGCTCAACGCGGCTCCGCTGGTGTTGCCGACGGCGCTGGAACGCCTGTCTTTCCTGCCCTATGGCACGCCGAGCGCGGCACAGAAGGACATGCCCTCGGGCAGCGCGATGGCGGCCGCGGTTGCGCGGATCGCCGCCGCCATGCCCGGCTGCGTCATCCTGCTGGACCCGCCGCCATGCCTGTCCACGAGCGATGCAGGCGCGCTCGCCGCCATCGCCGGCCAGGTGGTGCTGGTGGTGGATGCGCAGCGCACCGCGCGCAACGAGGTGGAGGCCGCGCTCGATGTGCTGGAGGCCTGCCCGGTGCTGCAATTGCTGCTGAACCGCGTGCATCTGGCGGGCAATGACAGCTTCGGCGCACAGGGCGCATACGGGGTGCCTCATGCGGGCTGAACGCGTGGTGCTGGTCCTTGGCCTGGCCTGCGGGCCGGCGCTGGCGCAGCTGCCGCCGGTGCTCTCGGCGCCGGTGACGTCACTGGTGCCGCAACGGCCGGGCGGGCTCTCGGCGGCGGCGGAAAGCGAGGCCGGCAACGCGACGGAAAGCGCCGCGCCGTCCATCGGCGCGCTGGGCATTCCCATCCCCGCGGGCGCGCCCACACCGGGCATGCAGGGCCGCGGCTGGAGCATCACGCCCAGCATCGCCGCGCAGATTCTCGGCACCGACAATGTCGGGCTGACCGCCACCGGCCGGCGTTCGGAATTCATCACCACCATCACGCCCGGGCTGCTCACCACCATCGACACGGCGCGGCTGCAGGGCATCGTGAACTACACGCCCAATGTGCAGATCTTCGCGCGCGATACCGGGCAGACGCGCATCAACCAGCGCTACAACGCACAGCTTCTGGCCACGCTGGTGGCCGATGCGCTGTTCGTGGATCTGCGCGCCGCGGCCGCGGTGCAGGCGGCGGGCGGCGGGTTCGGCCAGCCTGGCATCGGCGGGCAGACGATCGTCAACCGCGCCAACCAGGTGCAGACACAGACCCTCCAGTTCTCGCCCTATTTCGTGCATCGCTTCGGTGATCTCGCGACGATGCAGCTGGGCTACGCATTCCAATCCGTGCGCCAGCAGCTGGGCGGCAATGCCACGGCTGCCTTGACGCCGCAGGGCGACAGGTTCTTCGCCAACCAGGATTTCATCGCGCATGAGGGCTATGCGGTGGCGCGCACCGGCCCGGATTTCGGGCGCTTCGCGATGGAGGCGCGCATCGTCTCGACCGATTACGACGGCACCGGCGTGCTGCGCGGCGCCTCGCGCCGGAGCGCCGTGGTCGAGACGCGCTATGCCCTCACGCGGCAATTCGCGGTGCTCGCGGAAGGCGGTTACGAAACGCAGCGCTACGCCGGCACCACGCCCTTCCGGCTGAATGGCGCGGTCTGGGGAGTGGGTGCTCGCTTCACGCTGTCGGATGAGAGCGCGATCACGGTGAAGTACATCCATCGCGGCGGATTTTCATCGCCCGTGGTCGATGCGGTTATCTCGCTGGGCGGGCGCACGCGGGTTTTCGCGAATTATTCCGAAAGGCTGACCACGGGCGCGCAGCGTGCGGTCGATCTGCTCTCCACCACCACGCTCGATGCGCTGGGAAATCCGGTCGATCTCGCCACCGGCGCGCCGGTGGCGCAGCCCTTCGCCGATTCCTTCCTGGGCGCGCAGAGCAGCCTGCAACGCATCCGCCGCGCCGCGGTGTCCATCAACCAGAGCTGGCCGCGCGACATCATCACGCTGACCCTGTCGCATGAACGCCGCCAGCCGGTGACGGCCGCACCCGGCACCATCGCTTTCCTGCAGCGCGGCAATTCCATCACCCTGTCCTGGGTGCATCTGCTGACGCCATCGACCACCGCCTTCGCGCAGTTCCAATATGGCCGCTTCGATGCCGCCGGCAGCGGCACGAGCGACGTGATCTCGGCCAATGCCACGCTCTCCACGCAGCTCACGCCCGGCCTCACCGCCTTCGCGCAATACGGTCTGACCAATCGCGGCAGCGACGGGCTGCCCGCGCGCGCCATGCAGAACGCCGTCATCATCGGCCTGCGGCAGAGCTTCTGACCATGCAGCATGATTTCTACGGATTGCGCGGCCAGCCCTTCCAGATCACGCCGGATGCGCGCCTGTTCTTCGCCTCCGCCGGCCATGCGCGGGCGCAGGCGCATCTCGCCTATGGGCTCGAACAGCGCGAGGGCTTCGTGGTCATCACCGGTGAGGTCGGCGCGGGCAAGACCACGCTGATCGAACGGCTGTGCAGCCAGCTCGACCCGCGCGGCTTCACGGTCGCGCGCATCGTCACCACACAGCTTTGCGGCGATGACGTGCTGCGGCTTGCGGCCGATGCATTCGGCGTGCCGCCGGCCGCACACAAGGCCGATCTGCTGCGTGGCATCAATGCCGCCCTCGGCGCCGCGCGCCGCCGCCATCTGCTGATCGTGGATGAGGCGCAGGGCCTGCCGCCCTCGGCGCTGGAGGAGCTGCGCATGCTCTCCAACATCACCCATTCCGGCCGCCCGCCGATGCAGACCATCCTGATGGGCCAGCCGCAGCTGCGCCGCATGATGGCCAGCCCCGATCTCGAGCAGCTGCGCCAGCGCGTGGTCGCCTGCTACCATCTGCGCGAACTCGCGCTGGCGGAAACCCACGCCTATGTCACGCATCGCCTGCGCGCCGTGGGCTGGACCGGCTGGCCCGAATGGACGGCCGATGCGCTGGACATGGTGCACCACCACAGCGGTGGCGTGCCCCGCCGCATCAACCGGCTCTGCGCCCGCGTGCTGCTGGCCGGCGCGCTGGAGCATGTGAACCGCCTGGACGGCGAATTCGTCGAGGCCACCGCGCTGGAACTGGAAGACGATCTGGGCGGCCCGCCCGCGCCCCCCGCGCCCGAGACCGATACATTCGAAGCACTCCGCCAGCGCATCGCGACGCTGGAGGAAGGCGCGCCCTGGCGCGACCGCGTCATGGGCAAGATGCAGCGCATCGCCGACCTGCTGCCCGATCGCGATCCGCGGTGACCATCGCCCCCCGCCACGCCATGACGGTGGATGTCGAGGACTGGTTCCAGGTCCAGGCCTTCGCCCGTGTCATCGACCGCGCGGACTGGGACAGCCTGGCGCCACGCGTCGTCGCCAACACAGAAGCCGTGCTGGAGGATTTCGCCGCCGCCGGCGTGCAGGCCACTTTCTTCACGCTGGGCTGGGTCGCGCAGCGCCACCCCGCGCTGATCCGCCGCATCATCGCAGCCGGGCATGAACTGGCGAGCCACGGCCATGGCCATGCGCAGGTGCATGCGCTGGGCGCCGCGGGTTTTCGCGCCGATATCCGCCGCGCGAAAGCCACGCTGGAGGATGCCGGCGGCCAGGCGGTTTCGGGCTATCGCGCGCCCACATTTTCCATCGGCCCCGCCACGCCCTGGGCGCATGCCATCCTGGCCGAGGAAGGGCATCGCTACAGCTCCTCCGTCTTCCCCATCCGCCATGATCTCTACGGTGCGCCTGGGGCGCCGCGCGGGCCGCACCACCCGCATGCGGCGGGCGTGGTCGAACTGCCGATGACCACGTTGCGCGCACTGGGCCGCAACCTGCCGGTGGCCGGCGGTGGCTGGTTCCGGCTGCTGCCATACCCGTTGTTCCGCGCGGCGCTGCGGCGCGTGGGCGGCGCGCAGCCAGGCCCCGCGGTGTTCTATTTCCACCCCTGGGAGATCGATCCCGGCCAGCCACGCGTGCCCGGCGCGCCCGCCCGTGCGCGGCTGCGGCATTCCATCCGCCTGTCCAGCATGCGCGCGCGCATCCGTCGGCTGCTGGCCGATTTCGCCTGGGGCCGCATGGACCAGGTCCACGCCGCCGCCATCTGGGGAGACGCCCATGGCCATTCGCATCCGCGCGCTGACTGAAGCCGATAACGCCGCCTGGGACCGCTTCGTCCATGCCACGCCCGAGGCCACCTTCTTCCACCGCGCCGGCTGGCGGCGCGTCATCGAGCAGGCCTTCGGCCACAGCACGCATTACGCCCTGGCCGAGCAGGATGGCTGCATCACCGGCGTGCTGCCGCTGGCGCGCATGCGCACCAGGCTGTTCGGCGATGCGCTGATCTCGACCCCCTTCTGCGTCTATGGCGGGCCGGTCGCCGCCACCCCGGAAGCCGCCGCCGCCCTGGCGGACCACGCGCAAGATGTGATGCGCGCCCATGCCGTGCCCAGCCTGGAGTTCCGCCGCCTGCACGCGCCCGACCCCGGCTGGGGGGAACGCCCCGCGCTGCACGTCACCTTCCGCCGCGCCATCACCGGCAACGCCGATGCCGACATGAAAGCCATCCCGCGCAAGCAGCGCGCCATGGTGCGCAAGGCGATCCAGAACAGCCTGACATCGGTCACCAATTCCGACACCGCGACGCTGCATCGCGTCTACGCCGAAAGCGTGCACAGCCTGGGCACGCCGGTCTTCGCGGCGCGCTATTTCCATTTGCTGGCCGAGACCTTCGCCGACGCCCATGACGTGACCACGGTGCTGCATGAAGCCACGCCCATCGCCAGCGTGCTCAACTTCCATTTCCGCGACGAGGTGCTGCCCTATTACGGCGGCGGCACCGCGGCCGCGCGGCGCCTGGCGGGCAATGACTTCATGTACTGGGAGGTGATGCGCCGCGCCGGTGCCGAGCGCGGCGCGCGGCTGTTCGATTTCGGCCGCAGCAAGACCGGCACCGGCGCGCATGACTTCAAGTGCAATTGGGGCTTCACGCCGCAGCCGCTGCACTATTGCTACCAGCTGCGGGAGGGCGCTGTGCTGGCCGAGCACAACCCCGCCAACCCGAAATACCGGCTGATGATCGCCGCCTGGCGCAGGCTGCCCTTGCGCCTGGCCAATCTGCTCGGCCCGCCCATCGTGCGCGGCCTGGGCTGAGGGCGATGCGCCGGCTGCTCTTCCTCGCGCATCGGCTGCCCTATCCGCCCGACAAGGGCGAGCGCATCCGCGCCTGGCACATGCTGGAACACCTGGCGCGCGACTGGTCGATCGACCTGGGCTGCCTCTCGGATGACCCGGCCGATGCGCAGCATGTGCCGATGCTGCGTGAGCTGTGCCGTTCGGTGCATGCCGAGCCTATGGGGCCGCGCATCACGCTCGCCGCGCGCGCGCTGTTGCGCGCCCGGCCTGGGCAGCCATTGACGCTGGGCTGGTTCCACGCGCCGGGGCTGCGCGCCTGGGTCGATGCGCAGCTGGCCAGCGGCGCGCATGACGCGGCCTTCGTCTATTCCTCGGCGATGGCGCCCTATGTGATGGGCGCGCGCCTGCCGCTCAGCGTGCTGGACCTGGTCGATGTGGACAGCGAGAAATGGCGCGCCTATGCCGCCGGCGCCGCACCGCCGCGCCGCCAGCTCTGGGCGCGCGAGGCCCGCACGCTGCTGGCCTTCGAACGCCGCGCGGCCGCCGCCTTCGACCACACCATCCTGGTCAGCCAGGCCGAATGCGCGCGCTTCGCGGCACTCGCACCGGAGGTCGCGGAGCGTTTGTCCTGGGTGGATAATGGCGTGGACCTGGCGCGCTTCGACCCGGCGCAGGCTTGGCTCAGCCCCTTCACGCCCGGCCGCCCCGCACTGGTCTTCACCGGCACCATGGACTACCGCCCCAACATCGCGGC
>JAIXVH010000405.1 GCA_027483125.1 Acetobacteraceae bacterium
CCCGCCTGCTGCCCTTCCAGCGCGATGACTTCGCGCAGCTCTTCCGCATCATGGCCGGCCTGCCCGTCACCATCCGCCTGCTGGACCCGCCGCTGCACGAATTCCTGCCGCACCAGGATGCCGAGATCGAGGATGTCGCGGGCCATCTGGGCACCGATGTCGCCACCATGAAGCGGCGGCTGGAGGAACTCTCGGAAGCCAACCCGATGCTGGGCCATCGCGGCTGCCGCCTGGGCATTTCCTATCCCGAAATCTACGAGATGCAGGCGCGCGCGATCTTCGAAGCCGTCGTCATCGTGGCGCGGGAGGCCGGCGCCGCACCGGTGCCGGAAATCATGATCCCGCTGGTCGCCACGCGGCGCGAGCTGGAAATCACCCGCGCGCAGGTGGACAATATCGCCCGCCAGGTCTTCGCCGAAGCGGGCATGGAACTGGAATACCTGGTCGGCACCATGATCGAATTGCCGCGCGCCGCGCTGGTCGCGGACCGCATCGCCGAAGCCGCGGATTTCTTCAGCTTCGGCACCAATGACCTGACGCAGACCACCTTCGGCCTGTCACGCGACGACGTGGGCAAGTTCCTGCCGCGCTACATCGAGCAGGGCATCCTCCCGAAGGACCCGTTCGTGTCGATCGACCCCGATGGCGTGGGCGCGCTGGTGCGCATCGGCTGCGATCTGGGCCGCAAGACCAAGGGCGACCTCAAGCTCGGCATCTGTGGTGAGCATGGCGGTGATCCCTCCTCCATCGCCTTCTGCGAGAGCGTGGGTTTGGACTATGTCTCCTGCTCGCCCTACCGCGTGCCGGTGGCACGGCTGGCGGCGGCGCAGGCGGCGCTGGCGGGCGGCGGGACGGACCGCACCGCGTAGCTCACCCGACCAGGCGCGCGGTCTCCTCCTCGATCGCGCGTTCCAGCTGCGCCATGAACTCCGCCCGCCCCAGCCCGGCGGGCAGCGGCGGCAGGATCGAAACGGTGATCACCCCGGGGCGCTTCAGGAAGGAGCGCCGCCCCCAGAACAGCCCGCTATTCGTCGCCACCGGGATCACCGGCAATTGCGTGGAGGCGGCCAGCGCCGCGACACCGGGCTGATAGGGCAGCCGCGCCCCCGGCGCCGCCCGCGTGCCCTCGGGGTAGATCACCAGTTGCCGGCCCTCGGCCGCGCGCGCCTGCGCCTCGCGCACCAGGCCGCGCAGGGCCCGCGCGCCATCCTGCCGGTCCACCGCGATCATCTGCGCGCGCCGCGCATGCCAGCCCCAGATCGGAATGCGCAGCAATTCCCGCTTCAGCACGTAGCAGGTGGCCGGCAACTGCCCGAGCCAGAAGATGGTATCGAAGGCCGACTGGTGCTTGCTGGCGATGATCACGGCGCCGGGCGGGATGTGTTCCGCGCCCAGCACCTGCACGCGCAGGCCCAGGATCCAGCGCATCTCCAGCTCGATCATCCGCGCATAGACCCGCATCATGCCCAGCGTGATCCGGCGTGGCATCAGCAGGATGGGCAGCGAGCCCACCGACATGACAGCCGTCGTGGTGAAGAACACCAGGTTGAACAGCAGCGAACGCAGCAGCCTCACGGCAGGCTCCGCAACCATTGGCGCACGGTCAGTTGCGCGGTGGCCCAGGCGATCAAGGCCGCGGCCGGCGGCATGACCGACAGGCCGATCCAGGGCGGTGCGGCGGCCGCACCCACCAGCGGTGCGGCCATGCCGCCCAGCAGCATCAGCACCGGCGCGGCCGCCCCCGCGCCGATCGCGGCGCCGAACCCGGACAGCCAGGCCAGCCGCGCGGCGAAACGACCCGCGATCATGCCATCGGTCGCGCCCATGTCATGCAGGATGGCGATGGTGCCGCGCCGCGCCGCCAGCCCCGCGCGCGTCGCCACCACGATCATCATGCCCGCAACCAGCACGACCAGCGCCAGCACCGCCCAGGCCGCGCGTTGCAGCGCGCCGGCCAGCGCCAGCAGCCGCGCCACCCAGATGCCATGCGACTCCACCGTCGCGCCGGGCAGCGTGGCCTGCACGCGCGCAGCCAGATCCTCCGCGCCATCCAGCGCCATCAGGCGCAGTTCGACCAAGGCGGGCAGCGGCAGGCTCTCGGTATTGCCGAGCCACGGCCGCAGGAGATCGCCCATGCGCGCGCGGTCGATGGCGGTCGCCTCGGCAACGCCCGGCAGGGCTGCCAGGCGGCGCGCCGCGCCCGCCGCATCGGTGCCGGGCGGCACCTGCACCATGATGGCCGCCGCCGCGCCGCCTTCCCAGCGGGCCGAGAGCCCGGCGGCCGCCAGCGCCCCGCCAAGTGCCAGCGAGCCCAGCAACGCCATGGCCGCGACCAGCATCGGCAGCAGCCGGTCCGCGAGCGCGCGGCGCAGGCCCAAGGGGTCACGGCTCTTCATGCGCATCCACCAGTCGGCCGGCGGCCAGATGCAGCACGGGTGCGGGGTATTCACCCAGCAGCGCGATATTGTGCGACGCCACGATCACGGTGCTGCCCAGCCTGTGCATCTGCCGCAGCAGCGCGATCACGCGATGGGCCTGGTCGTCATCCAGCTGCGCGGTGGGTTCATCGGCCAGCAGCAGCGCCGGACGCGCGACCACCGCGCGGGCCAGCGCGACGCGCTGCTGCTCACCGCCCGATAGCGCCTCGGGCCGGTCATGCAGGCGGTGGCCCAGGCCGACCCAATCGAGCATTTCCTTCGCATCGGCGAGCAATTGCGCCTCGCGCCGGCCGGCGATGCGCAGCGGCAGTGCTACATTGTCCAGCACATCCAGATGCGGCAGCAGCCGCACATCCTGGAACACGATGCCGATGCGGCGGCGCAGCCCCGGCAGGTCACGCCGCCGCGCCGCATGCACCGCCTGGCCGAGCACGAAAAGCCGCCCGGCGGTGGGCCGCGCGGCCAGGTGCAGCAGCTTCAGCAGCGATGATTTTCCGGCCCCCGAGGCACCGGTCAGCCACGTAAAGCTGCCGGCCTCCAGCGCGCAGGACACGGCATCCAGCGCCGGCGCTTCGCCGGTGCCGTAGTGCAGCGTGATGTCCTCGAGGCGAACCATGGGGCGCTTGTGCCAGCATGTGGCGGTGCGCGCCAAGCGGCGGGGTCAGCCGCTCCAGGGCGTGGTCTGCCACAGGCGGCGGTAATCGGCTTCGCGCGCGCGCAGGCGTTCGAACCAGGGGCCGGCTGCCTCATAGAGCGGCTCGGTGCTGCGGCTTTCGATCTGGCGGCGGAATTCCGGGTCCTGCGCCACGGTCGCGGTGGCTTCGCGCAGGCGTTCGAGGATGGCCGCCGGCGTGGCGGCCGGTGCCACGATGCCGCGCTCGCTGGCCATGGTGATGTCGAAGCCCAGCTCGCGCAGGGTCGGCACATCGGGCGCGAATCGGCTGCGCGTGGCGCCGGCATGCGCGACGATGCGCGTATTGTCCCGGTTCTGCGCCGAGGCGCCGAGATTGAGCCCCATCATATCCACCTGGCGGCCCAGCAGCGCGGTGCGCATCGGCGCATCGCCCGCGTAATTGACGTTGGTGATGCGAATGCCGGTGGCGGCCATCAGCAGGACCAGTTGCAGGTGGTCATCCGTGCCGACGCCGGGGCTGGCATAGGTCAGCACATCCGGCGCCTCACGCGCGCGGTTGATGATGTCAGCCAATGTCTGGAACGGGCTTTGCGCGTGCACGGTGATGGCGCTGGGGTCCGTCACCAGATTGGCGATGGGCGCGAAGTCGTTCAGGTGGAATTGCGCGCGGCGCTCGATCGGGATGGTGACGATGCCGGGCATATTGGTGGTGCCGAGCGTGGTGCCATCGGGCCGCGCGCGCGCCACGGCCGCCAGCGCCACCTCGCCGCCCGCACCGGCGCGGTTGCTGACCACGAAGGGCACGCCCAGCACGCGCTCCATGGCCGCGCCATAGCTGCGTGCGTCAAGGTCCGTCCCGCCGCCCGGCGCGAAGCCCACGATAATTTCCACGGGCCTTTCGGGACGCCAGGGCTGTGCGATGGCGGGGGTGGCGAGCGTGGCCAGCAGCAGGCCGCGACGTGACGTGTTCATGCATTCCTCCGACGATCTTCTTCCAGCCAGGTTATCAGACGTCGCAGCCCTTCGCGCATGCCAATTTGCGGCACCCAGCCCAGGATTTTCGCGGCTTCTTCGTTGGCGATGCGGAACGCACCGCCGGAGGTCAGGCGTACCTTGCCCGGCGTCTCGCCCTCGAATTCCGGCGCGGGGCCGCCGCCGGCGATCTCGGTCACCAGGCGCACCAGTTCCAAAGTGGTGACGGCTTCAGGGCCGGAGGCATTGACCGCCACATCGGTCGCGGCCGATTCGAAGGCGGCGGCGTTGGCGCGAGCGAGGTCACCGACATAGACAAAATGCTTGGTCTCCGACCCATCGCCGAACACCTTCGGCGCGCGGCCTGCCTTCAGCGCGTCATAGGTCTCGATGATGTAGAGAGCATTGGCGGCGCGGTAGTGCTGGCGTTCGCCATAGACGGTGGAATAGCGCAGCACGACATAGTCCAGCTTGTGCTTGCGGAAGGCGTCGCGACAAAGCTGTTCGCCGATGATTTTTGATGCGCCATACAGGATCGCCGCGGGCGGCGCGCCCACCGAATGGAAGGGCGTGGTTTCGACCAGATCACCCTTGATGCCGGGGCCGTAGCCATAGGTCGCATTGGAACTGGCGAAGACGAATTTTTGCGCGCCAACCTGCCGCGCCGCCTCGATGCTGTTCTGCGCGCCGCGGATGTTCACATCCAGGCCCGTCCATGGGTCGCGGTCCATGTTCAGTGTCATCAGCGCGGCCAGATGCAGCACGCCGTGCGTGCCGCGATAGGCCTCGAGCAGTTCCGGCAGGCGCAGGATGTCGGCGCGGATCACCTTCAGGCGCGGCTCGCCGCGCAGATGCGCGATGGCGCCGTCACCGCCGAGGGAGAAATTATCCAGCACGCGCACCTCCGCGGCGCCTTGCGCGAGCAGGTGTTCGGCGGTGGCCGACCCCACCAGCGAGGCACCGCCGACGATGGTGAAGATGTGGTCCTTGATGGGGATGGCTGGCACTGCGCTTCCTCGGGTGTTGTTGGGCGCAGCGTCGCGGGCGCGGGCGCCATGCGTCAAGCCGGCTTCCCCCGGGCGCGGCGGCGCCCTACATGCGGTGCTGCACCGCGAAAAGGCTTGACGATGCCGCTACCCGAACCGGTCGAACGCGAATTGCTCCATCTGCGCGACATCGCGCTGAAGGGCTATCACCGCGCCGACGGCCATTTCGACATCGAGGCGCATCTGGTCGACACCAAGACCTATGGCTTCCCCTCGGAACATCGCGGTCAGGTGGGGCCGGGCGAACCGGTGCATGGCATGTGGGTGCGCATGACCATTGATATGGAGATGAATGTGCTGGCCTGCGAGGCCGCCTCGGACTTCACGCCCTTCGCGGTCTGCCCCGCGGCGGCGCCGAATTTCGCGGCACTGGCGGGGCTGAAGATCGGGCCAGGCTTCAACCGCGCGGTGCATGAACGCGTGGGCGGCACCCTGGGCTGCACGCATCTGCGTGAGGTGCTGGCGCAGATGGCCACCGTGGCCTTCCAGACCCTCTACCCCGTGCGTGCCCGCAAGGAACGCGAGGCGCGGATCGCCAATGGCGCCTCGGGCGAGCCGCCGGCGGTGCCGGGCAAGCGGCCTGCGCTGCTGGGCACCTGCCTCGCCTATGCGCCGAACAGCCCGGTGGTGAAGAAGCGCTGGCCGGAATGGGCCGAGGATTGATACGGACCGGGGTGACGGGCTGGACATTGGGCGCGGCCTCTTCTACGCAACGCCCCGTCGGAGCGTAGCGCAGCCTGGTAGCGCATCAGTCTGGGGGACTGGGGGTCGTGGGTTCGAATCCCGCCGCTCCGACCATACCCCCCCCGCCTACAGGATATACCGCGACAAATCGGCACTGCCCGCCAGCGGCCCGACCTTGTCGCGCACCAGCGCCGCATCCACGCGCACAGCTTCCCCGGCGCGGTCCGACGCGGTGAAGGACACTTCCTCCAGCAGCCGTTCCAGCACGGTGGATAGCCGCCGCGCGCCGATATTCTCCACCTTCGCGTTGATGTCGGCCGCCATATCCGCCACCGCGTCCACCGCGTCATCGGCGAAATCCAGCGCCAGGCCTTCGGTGGCCAGCAGCGCCACATACTGCTTGACCAGGCTGTGCTCAGGCTCGGTCAGGATGCGGCGGAAATCCTCGCGCGTCAGCGCCTTCAGCTCCACGCGGATCGGCAGGCGGCCCTGCAATTCCGGCAGCAGGTCAGACGGCTTGGCCAGATGGAAAGCGCCGGAGGCGATGAACAGGATGAAGTCGGTCTTCACCGCGCCATGCTTGGTGTTGACGGTGGTGCCCTCGATCAGCGGCAGCAGGTCGCGCTGCACGCCTTCACGGGACACATCGCCGCCGCGCACGCCATCCGCGCCGGAGCCGCGCGCGATCTTGTCGATCTCATCGAGGAAGACGATGCCGTTGTTTTCGACATGGCGCACCGCGTCGCGGATCAGCGCGTCCTCGTCCAGGAGCTTGTCGGCTTCCTCGCGCGTCAGCGCCTCGCGCGCGGCGGCCACCGTCATGCGGCGGGGCTTCGCCCCACGCCCGAACATCTTCCCCAGCTGGTCCTGCAGGCCCTGCATCCCCGGCGGCATGCCGGGCATTTCCAGCACGCCGATCGGGGTGCCGGCGGTCTCGGCCACCGCCACCTCGATCTCGCGGGTTTCCAGCTCGCCGCCGCGCAGCATCCGGCGGAATTTCATGCGCGTCTCGCCCGAGGCGCCTTCGCCCACCAGCGCCGTCACCAGGCGTTCCTCGGCGGCCAGTTCGGCGCGGGCCTGCACGCCCTTGCGCGCCGCCTTGCGCAGCTGCGCGATCGCCACTTCCAGC
>JAIXVH010000074.1 GCA_027483125.1 Acetobacteraceae bacterium
CACCGGGTCCCAGTTGACCCAGGCTTGCTTGCGCTCCAGCAGGCCGGCTTCCAGCATGTCGATCAGCAGCGCCTGCTGCTGGCCGTAATACTCCGCGTCGCAGGTGGCGAATTCGCGCGACCAGTCGAGCGAGAGGCCCATGCGCTGCAACTCGGCGCGCATATTCGCGATGTTGTTATAGGTCCACTCGCCCGGGTGAATGCCACGCTCGCGCGCCGCGTTTTCCGCGGGCAGGCCGAAGGCATCCCAGCCCATCGGGTGCATCACCAGATGCCCCGTGGCACGCTTGTAACGCGCCACCACATCGCCCAGCGTATAGTTGCGCACATGGCCCATATGGATCTTTCCCGAGGGGTAGGGAAACATCTCGAGCACATAGTACTTGCGCGCCCCGCTGGGCGGCACATCTGGGGCGGCAAAGCAGGCGCGGTCTTTCCAGGCCTGCTGCCAGCGCGGCTCAGCCTCGGCGAAGTCGAAGCGGGCGGGTTCGGCGTTCACATCCATGACGCGGGGATTAGAACAGTTTGACGTCTTGTGCCATGCACCAGCCACCAGGCTTCGAATGATGAAGCGCCTTCTGGCCCTGCTCCTGCTCGCCATGCCCGCCGCGGCACAGGCGCCCGATGCCGCCTATCGCGCCGCCTTCTCGGCCGAGACGCTGGGCCGGCCGCTGCCGGGGCCTTCGGTCACCAATGGCTTCACCATGCTCTATCGGGGCACCTGGCCGCATGCCGCCTTCGCGGTCGCGCAGGATGCCGATGGCCGCGGCGCCTGGGGCATCGCCAGCGGCCATTCCACGCCCGAGGCCGCGCGCGCCGAGGCCATGCGCCTGTGCACCGACAGCGCCCGCAACGCCCGCACCGGCCCGCTGCGCGCCGAATGCCGGATCGTGGCGCTCGATGGCGCGGTGGAAGGCCATGCCCCCATCCCGCTGCGCATGACAAGCATCGGCCCCTTCCGCGCGAGCCCGCTGCACTACCACTCAGGCCCCGAACGCGCCGCCGGCGTCGTGGTCTGGGCGCATGGGTATGGGGGGCCTGATCGTGACCTGCGCGGCCTGCCGGTGCCGGGCTTCATCTCGGCGCTGAACAATGCCGGCTGGGATGTGCTGCGCTTCGACCGCCACCCCGGCGATGACGCGCTGCACCACGCCCTGCCACGGCTGATGCAGGGCCTGCCGCTGCTGCGCGAATATCGCCAGGTGGTGCTGGCCGGGCAGAGCCGCGGCGGCTGGCAGGCGCTGCTGGCAGCGACCCTGCGGCCTGATCTGGTCGATGGCATCATGGCCACCGCGCCGGCGGCGCATGGCGAGGTGGAGGAGGATCGCGGCGCGCTCGCCATGGAGGATTTCCGCCGCCACATCGCGGCCCTGCCGCGCGACCGCCCGCGCGTGCTGATGACCTTCTTCGAGGGCGATGAATTCGACCCGAGCCCGGCCGCGCGGGCCGCCGCATTGGCCGGGCTGCAGCGCAGCGCACCGACGCTGGCGCTGCATCCGCGCGGGCCGGCGCGCGGCCATAATGGCGGCACGGATTGGCGCTTCACGCGCGATTTCGCAGCCTGCCTGCTGACCTTCTTCAACGGCCCTTCCATCGCCGCACCGCGCGGTGTCCGGCGCGAGGGCTGCGGCGGCGGCTGACCGCATGCGGTGATCCCGCATCTCCCCAGGCGGGCGGAACGCGGTCGCGGCCTGACGCCGGGTCAGGCCATCAAGGCCGCAGCATGAACTATTCGTGAGCTCCAACACGCGCTAACAGCCGCGTGATGAGCCAGACCAACCTACCGCATCGCGGTCCGCAGCCCATGTCCTCGCTGGAACGCGCCTGGCGCATGCTGCGCCTGGGCTACAACCTGCTCGGCCGCCGGCATGTGCAGCGCGATGTCTATGCGCTGATCTATGGCGCGCCCACGGTGCGGGAGCTGCGCTTCATGAACTGGGGCCATTGGCCCTTGCCGGCCGATTTCATCCACCACCCCGCCTGGGAGGCCGAGGCCTCGCAGGCGGCCATGTACCACCTGGTGCTGGCCGAAGGCGCGGGCTTGCTGGGCCAGCACCCCGGGCGCCTGCTGGAGGTGGCCTGCGGCCGCGCGGGCGGCGCGCGCTACGCCCATGCCCTGCTCCCCGATACCCGGCTGACATTGCTGGATCTGCAGCCCGATGCCGTGCTTGCCGCCCGCGAAGTGACCGACCCAGCGCGCGCCGAGCACCTGGTCGCCATGGGCGAACATCTGCCCTTCGCGCCCGACAGCTTCGACATGGTGATCACCGTCGAGGCGCTGATGAATCTCGGCCGCCGCGCCTTCATGGCCGAATGTTCCAAGGTGCTGCGGCCGGGCGGCGTGCTCTCGGTCTGCGGCTTCCATGACTGCCCGGGCGAGGAATTGCCCCCGCACCTGATCGGCGATGCCGCCGTCTCGGGCCTGCAATTCCATGACTGCCGGGACATCACGCCGGCGGTACTGGAAGCCTGCCAGCGCGACCAGGCGCGGCGGGAGGATGCGCTGCGCCGCGGCTCGCGCCTGGGCTTAAGCTTCATGCGCAATTTTGCGGCGCTGCCGGACACGCCCAATTACCGGCTCTTCGCCGAACGCAAGCGCTGCTACTTCCTGGCCCGCTTCACCCGCCCGGTGTGACCGCCCGGACGGCTCAGCCCCTGAGCCGCTCCTTGATGATCCGGCGCAGCAGCTTGCCGGCTTCGCTGCGCGGGAGTTCAGCCACCACATCCACCCGCACCGGCAGCTTGGGGCCGGACAGCAGCGGCCGCGCATGCGCCAGCAAGGCCGCCGCATCGACCGCCGCCCCCGCGCGCGGCACCACCAGCGCCACCGGGCGTTCGCCGAATTCGGCATCGGCCACGCCCACCACCGCCACATCGGCCACATCCGGATGTGTGGCCAGCGCGGCCTCGATCTCCGCCGGGTAGAGGTTGACCCCGCCCGACAGGATCAGATCCGCGCGCCTGTCCGACAGGTACAGGAAGCCTTCCTCATCCAGATGGCCGAGGTCATGCAGCGTGGCCCAGCCCTGGTCGTTATAGGCCTCGGCGGTCTTGGTCGGGTCATTGTGATAGGCGAAGCGCGCGCCGCCTTCGAACCAGATGCGGCCGACCTCGCCGGGCGGCAGGGTGCGGCCTTCATCATCCAGGATATGCACGCTTCCATAGGCGGGGCGGCCGACACTGCCGGGCTTCTTCAGCCAATCCGCGCTGTCGATGAAGCAGGTGCCGATGCCCTCGCTGCCGGCGTAGTATTCGCGGATGATCGGGCCCCACCATTCGATCATCGCGCGCTTGACCGGGATGGGGCATGGCGCGGCGGCATGGATGGCGCAAGCGTGGCTCGACAGGTCATGCGCGCGCCGCGTCTCCTCGGGCAGGGCCAGCAGGCGGACGAACATGGTCGGCACCCATTGGCTGTGGGTGATGCGGTGGCGTTCGATCAGCGCGAGGCACTGCGCCGCGTCGAATTTGCGGGTGATGACCGCGGTGCCGCCGCCATCGATCGTGCGCTGCACATAGCGGTTGGGTGCGGCGTGATAGAGCGGCGCGGGCGAGAGATAGACCGTGTTCTCGTCGAAGCCGTAGAAGCCCTTCCATGTCATGTCGAATTCCGGCTTCAGCCGGTCCGCGAAGGGGATGAGCGGGCGGCGGATGCCCTTGGGCAGGCCCGTGGTGCCGGAGGAATACAGGAATTCCCGCCCCATCGGGCGCTCGCCCGCGGGCCAGCCTGTCCCCTCCCACTCCATCAGCTCCGCCAGCGGCGCGAAGCCC
>JAIXVH010000035.1 GCA_027483125.1 Acetobacteraceae bacterium
CTGGTGTTCGACGAATATGACGCTGGCCGGCCGGATGTGATGTTCGTGATCCAGCGCGTGCTGGAAGTGGAAGGCAAGCTCACTTTGCTCGACCAGAACAAGGTGATCCGCCCGCACCCGATGTTCCGCCTGTTCTCGACCGCGAACACCGTGGGCCTGGGCGACACGACCGGGCTCTATCACGGCACGCAGCAGATCAACCAGGGCCAGATGGACCGCTGGAACATCGTGACCACGCTGAACTACCTGCCGCATGGCCAGGAAGTGGCGATCGTGCTGGCCAAGCTCGGCCAGGAAGGCGATGCCGCCATGAAGAAGCAGGTGCAGGCCATGGTCGCGCTGGCGGATCTGACGCGCGCGGGCTTCATCGCGGGCGATATCTCCACCGTGATGTCGCCGCGGACCGTGATCACCTGGGCGGATAATGCGCGCATCTTCGGCGATATCGGCTTCGCCTTCCGCGTCACCTTCCTGAACAAGTGCGACGAGGCGGAGCGCGGCGTGGTGGCGGAGTACTACCAGCGCTGCTTCAACGAGGAAGTCTCCACGGGGACGATGCTGCGGAAGGCCGGCTGAGCACGGCATGTCCAAGCAGGACCTGACCCGGCAGGAGGAATTCAAGCGCGCCACCGCCGGCGCGCTGCGCGCCATCGCGCAGACCGATGAGGTGCAGGTCGCCTTCCAGCCTGGCCCCGCCGGCCTGTCTGGCAAGCGCGCGCGCCTGCCTTTGCCATCCCGCTCCCTGCCGCCTGCGGAAATGGCGCGGCTGCGCGGCGCCGCCGATGCCCTGGCGCTGAAGCTGCGCCACCACAATGAAGCCACCCACGCCGCCCGCATGCCCAGCCGCAAGGAAGCGCGCGAGGTCTATGACGCGCTGGAAGATGTGCGCGTGCAGCATATAGGCGCCGAGCATATGGCCGGCGTGCGGCATAATCTCGGCGTGCGGCTGAATGATGAATGCGAAGCCGAAGGCTTCGACCGCATGACCCGCAAGGATCAGCTGCCGCTGCCCGCGGCACTCTCCCTACTGCTGCGCGAGCGCGTGACCGGCGAGGCACCGCCGCCCGCCGCCACGCGCATCCTGGAGATGTGGCGCGGCGCGCTGGACGAGAAGGCCGAGGCCGCGATGGCCGAGCTGACCGCCGCCACCGAAGACCAGGACGCCTTCGCCCGCGCCGCCCGCAAGCTGCTGACCGCGCTGGATCTGGCCGAGGCGGAGTTGGACTCCGAAGCCAACCAGGATGACGAGGGCGAGGAAGGCGGCGACGACCAGTCGCAGGAAGACCAGGCCTCGCCGGGCGAGGCCCAGGCCCAGGAACAGGAAGCCATGTCCGGCGCCGAGCCGGAAACCGCCGAGGGCGAGGCCAGCGACGACATGGCCGAGGATTCCGAGGAGGAAGGTGCGGCCGCCGAGGGCGATGAAAAGCCCGGTGGCCCGCAGCAGCGCCGCGAGATTCCGCAGGTCGATGACGGCAGCCGCTACCGCGCCTTCACCACGAATTTCGACGAGGTGATCGAGGCCGATGAGCTGTGCGACGCCGATGAACTGACCCGCCTGCGCCAGCAGCTGGACCAGCAATTGCAGCACCTGCAAGGCGTGGTCTCCAAGCTGGCCAACCGGTTGCAACGCCGGCTGATGGCGCAGCAGCAGCGCTCCTGGGAATTCGACCTGGAGGAAGGGCTGCTGGATGTCGCGCGCCTGGCGCGTGTGGTGTCCAACCCCATGCAGTCGCTGTCCTACAAGCGCGAGAAGGAAGCCAATTTCCGCGACACGGTGGTGACACTGCTGATCGACAATTCAGGCTCCATGCGCGGGCGCCCGATCACGGTCGCGGCCATGTGCGCCGATATCCTGGCGCGCACGCTGGAACGCTGCTCGGTGAAGGTGGAAATCCTGGGCTTCACCACCCGCGCCTGGAAGGGCGGGCAATCGCGCGAACGCTGGGTGCAGGAGGGCAAGCCGCGCAACCCCGGCCGCCTGAACGATTTGCGCCACGTGATCTACAAGGCCGCTGACCAGCCGATGCGCCGCGCGCGCAAGAATATCGGGCTGATGCTGCGCGAGGGGCTGCTGAAGGAGAATATCGACGGCGAGGCGCTGCAATGGGCCTATAAGCGCCTGTTGGGCCGCAGCGAAAACCGCCGCATCCTGATGGTGATCTCGGATGGTGCGCCGGTCGATGACAGCACGCTCAGCGTGAACCCCGGCAACTACCTGGAACGCCATCTGCGCGAGATGATCCGCGACATCGAAGGCCGCGGGATGGTGGAGCTGATCGCCATCGGCATCGGCCATGACGTGACGCGCTACTACCGCCGCGCCGTGACCATCGTCGATGCCGAGGAACTGGGCGGCACGATGATGGCCAAGCTCGCCGAGCTGTTCGACGAGGACGCCGCCGAGGCATGGCAACGCGCGGCCGCTGAACGCGCCCCCGCCATCATCTGATGCGCCGGCGCGCGCTGCTGGGCGCGCTGCCCTTCGCCGCGGCGGCGCAGGAGCCGCTGGCCACAGCCTTCGACCTGCCCGCGCGCAGTGACGCGCTGCGCCCCCTGGGCGGGCTGGAACTGCACCGCCGGGCCATCGGCTTCGGCGGCTTCTCCGGCCTGTATCTGGCGCCAGACCTGGCGCTGACCGTCATCAGCGATCGCGGCGCCTGGTTCACCGCGCCGCTGCTGATGCAGGGTGAGAAGCCGATCGGCCTCGGCACCCTGCGCCAGGGCCTGCTGCGCGACGCGCAGGGCGTGCCGCTGCGCCGTGGGCACCTGGCCGATGCCGAAGCCCTGGTCCGCCGCCCCGATGGCAACTGGCTGGTTGCCTTCGAGGGGCTGCATCGCATCCGCGTCTATCGCGACCTCGACGCGCCAGCCGCCGCCTTCGAGGCACCGCCCGGCCTGGAGAATGCCCCCGGCAATGGCGGCCTGGAATCCCTGGCCCTGCTGGCCGATGGCCGCCTGCTGGCGATCACCGAACGCATGGGCGAGAACGGCCGCATCCAGGCCTGGACCGGCGGCCCCGGCGCCTGGGTGCCGCGCTTCTATCGCCCCACCCCCGGCTTTGCGCCGACCGATGCCACAGGGCTGCCCGATGGCGGCGCGCTGGTGCTGGAGCGGCGCTTCTCCTTCCTGGAAGGCGGCTTCAACTGCCGCCTGGTGCATGTGCCGCGCGCTGCCCTGGCTGGCAGCGGCGAGATCACCGGCGCCCCCATGCTGAACCTGCCGCCCGATGCGCCGGCGGAGAATTGGGAAGGTGTCGCGGTGCTGCCGCGTGGCCGCGAATGGTGGATCGCGCTGATCAGCGACGATAACGAGAACCTGCTGCAGCGCAGCCTGTTCGCGCTCTATGCCTGGGCGGTGGCGTAGAGGCGCTCGGCCGGCAAGGTGAGCCAGGCGCGGGTGCCGATGCCGGGCGCGCTTTCCAGCACCAGATCACCGCCATGGGCGCGCAGCAGGGACCGCGCCAGCCCCAGGCCAAAACTCACCCCGCGCGTGGCATCCAACGGGGCTGTGGCGGCCATGTCGGGCAATGCCTGGCCCGCGCCATCATCTTCAATGATGATGGCGGCGACATCGCCGAGCCGGATGAAGCGCAGCGCCAGGCCTTCGCCCGGCGCGGCGAGGCGGGCCGCACGTGCCAGAACCTGCGCCACCGCGCCGCGCAGCGCGCGCGCATCGGCGCGCAGCGTGACGTCCAGCACCGAAGGATCGACGCGGCAGGGTGGCAGGGCGTTGCCCAACTGCTCCCGGGCCATGGCCAGGGATTGCTCCAGCAAGGGGGCGAGCGGTGTTGGCGCATCGACCAACCGCCTTGGGTGTTCAGGGCCCGCCAAAGCGGCGTGCAGATGGTCCGACACATCCAGGCATTGCAGGGCCAGGCTGTTCAGCCCGGCGCGATCCGGCGGGTCGGCCATGGCCAGGCGACGCAGCGCCAGGCCGATGGCCTGGGTCTCCCCGGCGGCCTGGCTGAAGGCGCGCTCGGCCTGGCTGGGCCGCAGCACGGGGGCACGAAAACTGCGCCCGAGCAGCACCCCGGCCAGCGCGGCCAGGGCGATGAACAATGCGTTGAGCCAGGGGTCGGGCATTGGCGCAGCCTAGGGGCCTGCGGTGAATGCCCGGTTAACGTCAGGTCTCGAGCATTTTGCGCAGCAGCGTCACGTCCTCGGCCAGCATGCGGTCCTCGGCCATCAGTTCGGTGATGCGGCTGACGGCGTGCATGACGGTCGTATGGTCACGATTGCCGAAACGGCGGCCGATTTCCGGCAGGGACCGGCTGGTCAGCTGCTTGGCCAGGTACATCGCCACCTGGCGCGGCCGCGCCACATTGCGCGCACGGCGGGCGCTGAACATGTCGGTCATGCGGATGGAATAATGCTCGGCCACTCGGCGCTGGATATCCTCGATGCTGATGCGCTTCTCGTGGGTGCGCAGCAGGTCGGACAGGACTTCCGGCACGGTGTCCAGCGTCAGCGGCCGGCCAAAGATCTTGGCATGCGCAACGAGCCGGTTCAGCGCCCCCTCCAGGTCGCGGATGTTGGAGGCGATCTTGTGCGCCAGCAGTTCCAGCACCTTCTCCTGGATCACCACGCCGGCGGCATTCACCTTTGCCTGCAGGATGGACAGGCGCAATTCATAGGTGGTCGCATGCAGGTCAGCCACGATGCCGCCGCCCAGCCGCGTGCGCAGCCGGTCCTCGATGCCGGACAGATCGTTCGGTGATTTGTCGGCGCTGACCACGATCTGCTTGCCGGCATCCACCAGCGCATTGAAAGTGTGGAAGAATTCTTCCTGCGTATTGTCCTTGCCGATGAGGAATTGCAGGTCGTCGATCATCAGCACATCGACGCTGCGCAGCTGGTCCTTGAATTCCAGGGTATTGCCGCCGCGCAGCGCACCGATGAAGCGGTACATGAATTTTTCGGCCGACATATAGGCCACGGTCTTGCCCGGGTGCCGTGCGCGGATATCCCAGGCGACCGCATGCATCAGATGCGTCTTGCCCAGCCCCACGCCGCCATAGAGGAACAGCGGGTTGAAGCCCGGCGTCGAGGGCTTTTCCGCCACCCGCCGTGCGCAGGCATGCGCGAATTCATTGGGCTTGCCGATGACGAAGCTGTCGAAGGTCAGGCGCGTATCCAAGGGCGCCATCCACTCACCATCGGCCGCCGCGGCCTGGGTGCGCCCATTGCTGCGCGGGGTTGGCGGGACCAGGGTATCGGCCAGGCCAGCCTCGGGCTGGGCATCCTGCTCGGCGCTGCCGGCATCGACCGAGACACGGAATTCCAAGCGCCGCATCGCCGGCCATTCGGCCAGCAGCAGTGCCTTCAGGCGGTCACCATAATGGTCTCGCACCCAGTCGCGCAGGAAGCGCGAGGGCAGTGCGATGGATGCAACATCGGCATCGATCCCTTGCAGGACCATCTGGCGCAACCAGTTGCGATACTCGACTTCACCCACTTCGCTGCGAAGGCGGGCGCGAGCGCGCGCCCATTGTGGGGCAAGCCTGCCGGCATCGGGGGGGAATTGGCCGGGATCATTCTTCATCCAGGACACCTGCCTCACTCTCAGCATCCGGTCATGTGCCGGACTTGGTTCGGACGACGAAACACGCTCAACAGCGAACGCGCCGGACCGGGGGACCCGGCGCTGCCCTTCTATCCATGCAGTGATCTTAACGCTCACCCTAGATTGCGGCAAATCAAAACTGCCGCAGAGGGAAAGGTTTGGGTCAGTGTTGCAAATAAACACCGAGCCAATTCAAGAATAAAAATGCAGGCGCGAAGAAGCGACCGGGCAGACCAGCCGCCCGGCACAGGTCACTGTCCGATATGAGGTTCAGGCTGCGGCCAGCGCCTTGATGCGGGCGGAGAGGCGCGAAATCTTCCGGGCCACGGTGTTGTCATGCACCACGCCCTTGTCGGCGGCACGCTGCAGCTCGGGCTGCGCGGCCTGCAGCGCGGCCACGGCTTCCGCCTTGTTGCCCGAAGCGATCGCCAATTCGACCTTGCGCAGGAAGCCGCGCATGCGCGAACGGCGCGCACGGTTGCGCTCAGTGCGCTTGGCGGTCTGACGGATGCGCTTGCGGGCAGAAGCGTTATTGGCCATGGGTGATGCGTACCAGGAACAAGAGGTCGGAAGGCGCGGGTTCTATCCCCGCGATGGGCGCAGCGTCAAGGCGTGATGCTACCGATGCGTGAAAGCGGCCTTACGCTTTTCGGCAAAGGCGCTCATGCCTTCCTTCTGGTCGGCGGTCGCGAACATGCCATGGAACAGCCGGCGCTCGAATTTCACGCCCTCGGCCAGGGTGGTTTCGAAGGCGCGGTTCACCGCCTCCTTGCACATCATCAGCGCCGGGCGGGACAGGCTGGCCAGCTTCTCGCCGACCTTCATCGCCTCGGCCAGCAGCTGGTCGGCCGGCACCACGCGCGCCACCAGGCCGCAGCGCTCGGCTTCGGCCGCATCCATCATGCGCCCGGTCAGGCACAGATCCATCGCCTTGGCCTTGCCCACCGCGCGCGTCAGCCGCTGCGTGCCGCCAGCACCCGGGATGATCCCCAGATTGATCTCCGGCTGGCCGAATTTCGCGGTTTCGGCCGCGATGATCATGTCGCACATCATCGCCAGCTCGCATCCGCCGCCCAGCGCGAAACCCGCCACCGCGGCGATCACTGGCTTGCGGATCGTGGGCACCACCTCCCAGTTCGCGGCGATGAAGTCGTTCTCGTAGACGGCCGGGTAGGTGCGGTCCTTCATCTCCTTGATGTCGGCGCCGGCGGCAAACGCCTTCTCGCTGCCGGTGATCACGATGCACATGACCGCCGGGTCGGCATCGAAGCCGCGCAGCGCCTGGCCGAGTTCGATCATCAACTGGTCGCACAGCGCATTCAGCGCGGCCGGCCGGTTCAGCCGGATCAGCGCCGTCGCACCCTGGGTTTCCGTGATGATCATCTCATAAGCCATGGCCGTCCCCTTGTTTTCGTCCCCAGCTTACCCGCCCGCATGGACCCGGCAAGACCGACCCGCGCTTGCGACACGGCACGCTTCTGCGCTTACGCTGCGCCCCATGCTCGAGCTGACCGACATCACCAAAAGCTTCCGCACCGGGCCGGCCGAAACCATCGTGCTCAACGACCTGACGCTGCATGTCGGTGAGCGGGAATTCTGCTCCATCATGGGCGGTTCCGGCTCGGGCAAATCCACGCTGATGAACATCATCGGCCTGCTCGACAGGCCCACGCGCGGCCAGTACCGCATCGCCGGCGAGGACGTGCTGGCAGCCCCCCCCGACAAGCAATCCGCCCTGCGCAACCGGTTGATCGGCTTCGTCTTCCAGTCCTTCTTCCTGTTGCCGCGGCTCAACGCCTGGCGCAACGCCGCGCTGCCGCTGATGTATCGCGGCACCCCTGAGGCCGAGGCCAGGCGCCAGGCCTGCGCCATGCTCGAACGCGTGGGCCTGGCGGACCGGATGGAACACATGCCCGCCATGCTCTCGGGCGGGCAGAAGCAACGCGTCGCCATCGCCCGCGCGCTGGTCGGCCAGCCCAAGGTCCTGCTGGCGGATGAACCGACCGGCGCCCTCGACCCCAAGGTTGCCCAGGAAATCATGGACCTGTTCCTCGAAGTGAACCGCGAATTGGGGGTGCTGGTGCTGATCATCACGCATGACCCGCACATCGCCGCGCAATGCCCGCGGCAGCTGCGCCTGGGCGGCGGGCGGATCGCGCAAGACCTCAGGATGGCGGCGTGATGATGGATGGCGCACTCCAACCATGATCAAGCAGGCCATTCTTGAAGCGGTGGGCAATCTGCTGGCATCGCGCCAGCGCAGCCTGCTGGCCTTGATCGGCATCATGGTGGGTGCGGGGGCGGTGATCGCCATGCTCACCGTCGGCGCCATCGCGCGCGAGGAGACGGCGCGGCAATTCCGCGCCATGGGCACCGACATCCTGCTGATTCGCGCCGACAGCGACCAGGGCCTGGGCAACCTGCCCTTGGCCGAAACCGAGGCGTTGCCGGCGCAAATCCGCGGCCTGTCATTGATCGCGCCCTTCATGCTGGGCGGTGGCCAGGTGAGCGCGGAAGGGCAATCGCGCAGCACCAGCTTTCTGGGCGTGACGGAGAGCTTCGCGCCGGTGGCCCGGGTGCGCCTGGCGCAGGGCCGCTTCATCTCCCGCCATGACCGGTTCGAGCCATTCGCGGTTGTGGGTTCAGCACTGGCCGAGCAGCTCTCCACCCCGTTCAACCGCATTCGCGTGGGCTCCAACATTCGCGTGGGCCGCTATGTCTTCACCGTGATCGGCGTGCTGGAACCCAGCCTGCCCAGCCCGATGATGCCGGCCGATGTGAATGACGCGCTGATGGTCAGCATCCCCAATGGCCGGCGCATCATGTCCACGCCGCAGCTCGCCTGGGGTGTGGCGCGTGCGGCGCCCGATGCCGACCCGGACCAGGTGGCGCGCGCCATCGGCACGGCACTGGAACCATCCATGCGCGAGGGCAGGGTGCAGGTGCAATCCGCGCGCGCCTTGCTGGCGGGGCTGGCCAGCCAGATGCGGCTGTTCACGCTGCTGCTGGGTGCGGTGGGCGCGATCGCGCTGGTGCTGGGCGGTGTGGGGGTGATGAACATCATGCTGGTCAGCGTGCAGGAGCGCAGGCGCGAGATCGGCGTGCGGCTCGCGATCGGCGCCACGCGCTGGAACATCCAGTCCCTGTTCCTGACGGAGGCGGCCGTGCTGTCGCTGGCCGGCGGCGCTTTCGGCGTGCTGCTCGGCCTGGCCGGCGCCTGGGGCTTTGCGCAGATGTCAGGCTGGGCTTTCGTGGTCTCGGCCACCGCGATTCCGCTGGGCGCGGGCGTGTCCATCGCGACCGGGTTGTTCTTCGGTTTCTACCCCGCCGTCATGGCGTCGCGTCTTGATCCAATTGTCGCATTGCGAACGGAATAATCACCTTGCGCGCAAGAAACGGCCCATTAAACTCAAGCTGCCCATAACAATGAGGAAGGCACCTATGTTCAACCGCATGGTGGCGGCTGCGGCCGTTTTCGGGATCGCGCTGGCTGGCGCGACTGTCGCCCAGGATTTCAATCGTGACCCGACCTTCGGCACCCTGAACCTGCGCGTCGGCTTCGAGCCTGATCCGCGCTTCGTGGACGTAACGGCGGGCGGTCGCATCAACGCCGAACGGCTGGGAGCGAACTGCACCGGTTCCATCGCCAATTCACCGGACTTCCGGGTGAATTACACGGCCGGCACCCTGCCGCTGTATATCTTCGCGCAGTCTCGTGCCGACACGACCCTGGTGGTGAACCTGCCGGACGGCACCTGGATCTGCAATGACGACTTCGACGGGCTGAACCCCGGCATCGTGATGAACCGGCCGCAATCGGGGCAATACGATATCTGGGTCGGCGTCTTCGATGGCGGCTCGGGCATTCCCGCCCGGTTGGGCATTTCCGAATTGCCGCCGCGCCGCTGATCTCCAACACACAACCAAAAAGGTTTCACTGATGCTCAATCGTGCAACTGTAGCACTGGTCGCGGTCGGCATGGCGCTGGGCGCCACGGCGCTCGCGCAGAACTTCAACCGCGCGCCTGCCTTCGGGACCTGGAACCTGCGCGCCGGCTTCGAGCCTGATCCCCGCACGGTGCAGATCACCGCCGGTGGCACGCGCTCTGCCGCGCAGTTGGGCCCTGGCTGCCTGGGCACCATCGCCGATGCGCCGGATGTGCGGCTGAACTACACGGCCGGCAATTTCCCGCTCTACATCTTCGCGCAGTCGCGCGTGGATGTGACGCTGGTGGTGAACCTTCCGGACGGCCGCTGGGCCTGCAATGACGACTTCGACGGCACCAATCCGGGCCTGGTCTTCCAGCGCCCGCAATCGGGCCAGTACGACATCTGGCTCGGCGTCTATCAGGGTGGTTCGCGCATCCCGGCGATCCTGGGCGTGTCGGAAGTGCCGCCGCGTCGCTGAACCATGGCGCGGCCGGCAAGCGGTCGCGCAGAAACCGGCGGTAGGGTTCGCCCTACCGCCACAACCCCCTGGCGCCGAGCCATTGCTGGATCACCTCGGCCACCTGGTCGCTGTTGCGGTCCATCATGATCATGTGGCTGTTGCCGCGAATGCCGCGCTCGGGCAGGTCCACCACATCCACATGGCCACCGGCGGCGCGCACCGCCTCGCCGAAGCGCACGCCGTTGGCGCGGATGGTGGGCCAGCGCGAGTCCTGCGCGATATAGTCGCCGTAGACCAGCAGCACCGGCACGTTGCGCAGCGCCGCCACGCGCGCCGGGTCACCCACCGCCGCGGGTTCCACCAGCACCAGCGCCCGCACCAGATCCGGCCGCGCCTGCGCCGCGCGCCAGGCGAACAGGCCAGCCTGGCTATGCGCCATCACGACAGACGGCCCCACGCGCTCCAGCAGCGCGATATAGGCCGCGAGCGTCATGTCATCGGTGGTGGTGAAGCGCGGCACGATCTGCCGCATGAAGTTCATGTAGCTCTCGCGATCGGTCGGGAACTGGTTGCCC
>JAIXVH010000370.1 GCA_027483125.1 Acetobacteraceae bacterium
CGCGCAGATGCGCGCGCGGGGCGCGACCGGGTCGGTCAGCACTTCCATGTCGAGGTTCAGCGGAATCCAGGCCGCCAGGCGCGCATCCACGCCCAAGGACCAGAAGGCGCGGTTCTGCCGTTCGCGGCTGGCATCGGTGAAGCCGATCACGCCGAAGCTGTCGGCGCGCGACAAGGCCGCCGTGATCGCGCTGCGCAGCATGCCGAAGACCGGCCCGCGGCCGATGGCGCGCGCCGCCTCGAAGCCCGGATCGCTGACGCAGCCGATGATGTAGGCCGATGCCTGCTCGGTCTCGACCACGCGGCAGACCAGTTCGGCCACGCTGTGCCAATGCCGCCAGTTCACGATCGCCGGCGGGCCTTCGGCGATGCGCACCACATCGATGCGCGGCAGGCCCGGCGCGCGGAAGCCTTCCACAGCCTCCGAAATGCCATCCGTGCAGGAGATGGAGGAATTGGGGTTGATGATCAGGATGCGTTCCATCCGCGCAAACTGGCGCGCGCGGCGCTTGCCTGCAAGCGGGTTTTGCTGGACTTCTATCGGTCACCGGCGCAGGAATGCTGCGCTGCACAAATTTGGGACCGCCCGTGTCGTCGAACGAGGAAAGCTGCACCCCCGGCTATACGCGCCCCGCGCTGGGCGTGGCGCTGAAGCGCGGCCTGATGAATCGCTGCCCGGTCTGCGGGGAGGGGCGCGTCTTTCGCGGCTTCCTGAAGCTGGTGCCGGCCTGTTCGCATTGCGGCACGGAGTTGGGCCGTCTGCGCCCGGATGATGCCGCGCCCTATGCCGTGATCCTGATCACCGGCCATGTGCTGCTGCCGCCCGTCTTCTGGATCGAGCGCGCCTATCAGCCGCCGATGTGGCTGCATATGGCGCTGTGGCTGCCCTTGTTCGCCATTGTCTGCACCTTGATGCTGCGGCCGGTGAAGGGCGCGCTGGTCGGGCTGTTCTGCCGCCTGGGCATCACCGGCAATGAGCAGGCGCCCAATCTCTACCCCACCCCGCCAGGCTGAACCGTGCCCGACCGCCATCTGATCCGCATCAGCCTGCCAGGGATTCCGCCGCTGCCGAGCGCCTATGCGGAGGCCGACAAGCAGGCCGCCATCCAGGACCTGCTGGGCAGCAACCGCTTCGACCCTGAAGATCTGGGGCCTGGCCCCTTCAGCCTGGAACTTTCGCTGCGCGAGGGGCGGCTGATCTTCGATATCCGCGACGCGTATGACACGCCGCTGCGCGCCATCATCCTGGCGCTGGGCCCGTTCCGGCGGCTGATCAAGGATTACCGCATGGTGGTGGACAGCCACGAGCACGCGGTCTCGGAAGGTTGGGGCGAGGCGCGGGTGCAGGCGATCGATATGGGCCGGCGTGGCCTGCACAATGAAGGCGCGGAATTGCTGATCATGCGGCTGGAAGGCCGTGTCGGGCTGGACCATGAGACGGCGCGCAGGCTCTTCACGCTGATCTGCGCGCTGCATCAGCGGATTTAGAGTGTAATCCGCGAAGGTGGAATCACCGCGCATGTCGGCTACCGCATGATCCGGTGTTTCCGGATCATGCTGCAGGCTTGGGGGCGATCACGCCCCCGCATAGCCCTATGCCCGCGCGGAGACCGCCATCGCCGGCGTCTGCCGCGGGGCGCGCGCGCGGCCCTGCGCGCCATAGCCCGGCACATTGGCCCGCGGCAGCGCGGCACCCGCGATGGTCTCGATCACGCGCGACTGCAGCGCGATCGCGTGTTCCAGCAGCCGCCGGTTTTCCGAGGACAGGGTGGAGAGGCGGTCATGCAGCCGCGCGGTCGCGTCGCGTTGCGCGGCCTCGGCGCGTGCGCCGGTCTTGGTCGCGGCCGCGAAGGCCTGGGCGAAGGCGTCCGAGGCCTGCATCTTGGCCGTCGCCAGCGATGCGGCGCGCGAGAGATCCAGCGCCGACAAGGCCTGGTTCTCGGCTTCCAGCGCATCGGCCAGGCGGGTGCCTGCGGTGATCACGGCGTCCATCATGGGCGGGTCTCCTCTGGGGTGGTGGTCTGCTGGCGCAGCATGTGCGCCAGGATGGAAGGGGCGAGGCCAATGCCGCCGGACGCGGCCATGCGCGTGGCATAGGCTTCGGTCAGCATGGGGCGCCATTGCTCCTCGGCAGCGCCGCCGCCGAAGGTGCCGCGGGTGCTGAGCGTGCTGAACATCGGCGCCAGCATCTGCGAGAGGATATTGGCCTCGAAGCGCTGCGCGACTTCGCGCTGGCGCGGTGTGGCTTGGGCGGTGTTGATCTGCATCAGCGAACCTCCAGATCGGCCTGCAACGCGCCGGCCGCCTTGATGGATTGGAGAATGGTGATCAGGTCGCGCGGGCCGACGCCCAGGCTGTTCAGCCCGCGCACCAGCTCGGCCAGGGTGACGCTCTGCGTCAGCACGCCCAGGCGGCGTTCGCGCTGGTCATCGATTTCGATCTGGGTGCGCGGCACCACCACCGTCTCACCATTCGACAGCGGCCCGGGCTGGCTGACCTGCGGCGTTTCGGTGATGCGGATGGTCAGGTTGCCTTGCGCAATGGCCACGGTGGACACCCGCACATTGGCGCCCATCACGATGGTGCCGGAGGCTTCCTCGATGATGACGCGCGCGGGCTGGTCGGGTGTCACGCGCAGCTGTTCGATATCGGCCAGCAGCGCGACCGGGTCGCGGCCGCGCAGCGACAGGACCACGGTGCGTGGGTCGGTCGCGCGCGCACTGCCCGCACCGCCCGCGCCCTGGTTGATGGCGGCGGCCACGCGGCGCGCGGTGGTCAGGTCGGGGTTGCGCAGGGCAATCCGCAATTCGTCGCGTGCGCCCAGGCGGAAGGGCACCGCGCGTTCCACGATGGCGCCCGAGGAAATGCGCGCCGAGGTCGGCACGCCGCGCTGGATGCTGGCACCCGCGCCGCGCGCGGCGATGGCGCCGGTGGCCACCGAGCCCTGCGCCACCGCATAGACCTCACCATCCGCGGCCAGCAGCGGTGTCACCAGCAGCGTGCCGCCGGTCAGGTTGGTGGCATCGCCCAGTGCTGAGACCGACACATCGATTCGGCTGCCAGGCTGCGCGAAGGGCGGCAGATTCGCCGTGACCATGACGGCGGCGACATTGCGCGTGTCCAGCCGTTGTTCCTGGTCGCGCGTGTTCACGCCCAGGCGCTCCAGCATGCCGATCAGCGTCTGGCGGGTGAAGACGGCGGTGCGCAGGCGGTCACCGGTGCCGGGCAGGCCCACAACCAGGCCGTAGCCCACCAATTGGTTTTCGCGGATCCCCTCGAAATCGGCGATGTCCTTGATGCGCACGGGCTGGGCCGCGGCCGGCAGCACAGCCAGCAGCCAAATCGCCGCGGCGACCAGCATCTTTGGGATTCGGCAAGGGTTTGCGGGCAGCATGCCGGCTCCGGTGTGAGGGCGTTCGGGTCAGGCTTGGCAAGCGCCGTGCCAGCCCCCAGCCACCCTTCACCCGGCAGGACTTGCCGCGAATGGGCATCGGTGCCCGCCAGGCGGCAAGCTTGGGAACAGGAGGTTGCCGTGGTGATCAGTGTCGAACGGGCCATGCAGGCCACCGCCCCGCGGGCGCGCATGCCGGTCGCGGCGGGTTTCGCGCTGCCGCCCACGGCGGCGCCGGCATCGATGGCCGGGGTGCAGCGCCTGGCGGCCGCGGCGCCGCTGATGGCAGCGGGGCCGACCGCGCGCGATGTCGCCGCCCGCCGTCGCGGCAGCGCGCTGCTGGCAGGCCTTTCGGCGATGCAGCGCGGCCTTCTGGGCGGGCGGGTCGATCCGGCGGAACTGGCCCGGCTGCCTGATCTGCTGGAAGGCGAGGATGGCGATGATCCCGCGCTGGCCGAAGCGCTGCAGGCCATCGCGCTGCGGGCGCGGATTGAGAGCGAGCGTTGGCGGGGCTGACGCTTGGCGGAATGATGCGGAATCGCATCATGAATTCTGTGAAAACTACGAGAAATCAGGGATTTCCCCACAAGCCCCCTTGGCGGTGCCGGGGCGTTTGACTAAGGTGCCGCAACCGGAAGATGACCAAGTGCCGTGCTTGGTCGTCGGTGGAGGCAGAAGTCCAACAATGCTCGTCACTCTCCCGCCGGATTATCGTCCGACAGAGACCGAAGACTTCATGTCTTCTACGCAGCTGGAGTATTTCCGGCAGAAGCTTCTCCGCTGGCGGCACGACCTGCTGCGCGAGGCAGGCGAGACACTCAGCAGCCTATCCGAAGGTGGCATCACCGAGGCCGATTTGACAGACCGCGCAAGTGTCGAGACTGATCGGGCGCTGGAACTTCGTACCCGTGACCGCGCCCGCAAGCTGATCTCCAAGATCGACCAGGGGCTGGAGCGGATCGAGAACGGCACCTACGGCTATTGCGAGGAGACCGGTGAGCCGATCGGCCTCAAGCGCCTCGAAGCACGCCCCATCGCGACGCTCTCGATCGAGGCGCAGGAGCGCCATGAGCGCATGGAGCGCGTCCACCGCGACGACTGAGCGCGACAGCTGAACGCGGCGGCGATCATGCCGCTGCGATTCGCATCTGGTCGAACAGTTCGGCCGTGACCGGCTTGCCGAACATATAGCCCTGCGCTTCGCGGCAGCCTTCGGCCAGCAGGGCGCGTGCCTGGTCTGGGGTTTCAACACCCTCGCCCACCAACTCCACACCCACCGCCTTGGCCATGCCCACGATGGCCCGCACCAGGGCACGCGCCTGCCTGTCCTGCGTCATGTCCCGCACGAAGCTGCGGTCGATCTTGATGCGGTCCACGGCGAGTTCGCGCAGATGGCCCAGGCTGGAATAGCCGGTGCCGAAATCATCCAGCGCGATGCGCACGCCGATGCTGCGCAGCGCGTCCAGCGCGGCGCGACTCGCAGAGGTGGTGTCGAAGGCCGCAGTCTCGGTCATTTCCAGTTCCAGCAGTTCTGGCGCAAGGCGGCTCGCCGCCAATGCGGCCCGCACTTCGCCGACGAAGCCCGGATGGCGCAGCTGCACCGGGGAGACATTCACCGCAATGCGCAGATCCGGCCGCTTGGCAGCGAAGGCGCATGCCTCGCGCAGAACGAAGGCGCCGATCGGCACGATCAGCCCGGTATCCTCGGCCAGGGGAATGAAATCCATCGGCGGATGGGTGACGCCGTCGCGATCGGTCCAGCGCAGCAGGGCTTCGGCGCCGACGATCTTGCTGTCATGCAGCGACACCTGCGGCTGGTAGAGCAGATGCAGCCCGCCTTCGTTCAGCGCCTCACGCAGGCCGGATTCCATCTGCCGGCGGGCGCGGGCCTTGGCGTTCATCTCGTCCGAGAAGAAGCACCAGCCGCCGCGCCCGGCAGCCTTGGCACCATAGAGCGCCAGATCGGCGTCCTTGAGCAGCTCCTCGGCGCTGTCGGTCGAGGCATCGGCGATGGCGATGCCGATCGAGACACCGACATCGGCCATATTCTCACCGAGCAGCACCGGCTGATGGATCGCCGCGATGATGCGGCGGGCGGTGGTCTCGCAATCCTCAGGCCGGCCTGTGCCGCTGAGGATGATCGCGAATTCATCGCCACCGAGCCGCGCCACCGTGTCCACCTCTCGCAGGCAGAGCCGCATGCGCTGCGCGACCTGCCGCAGCAGCTGGTCGCCCGCGGCATGGCCGAGCGTGTCATTCACCGCCTTGAAGCGGTCGAGATCGAGGCAGAACAGCGCTGTCGGCTGGCCGGTGCGGCGCGTCTGGGCCAGCGCCTGCGATAGCCGATCCTGGAACAGGGTGCGGTTGGGCAATTGCGTCAGACTGTCGAAATTGGCCATCCAGCGCAGCTTCTCGGTCAATTGCTCGCGCTCTTCCAGGCTGGCCTCGAAGGCGGTGCCAGCGTGGTGGAGCTGGCGCAGCTCCTCGATCAGCGGCGGGCTGCCGGCGGCGATGACAGGGCGGCGACCCTCGCTCAATTCCAGCAGAGCGCCCGACAGGGCCCGCAATCGCTTCGCCAGCCGTGCGCCGATCCAGGCCGCCATCGGCAACATGCCGCCCATGACCAGCAGCAGCGAGAGAAAGATCATGCCGACCGCGATGTTGCCCGCGCGCTGCAGTTCCTCCGCCGGCCAGAACAGGATGGCTTCCAGGCCGACCCCGCCCCAGGGCAGCGGCTGCCGTGAGAACCGATGCTCCGTGCCGGACAGCAGCAGCGCGCCGCGGCGGGCGTCATGGGCGATGCCCAGGCGGCGCTCCAATTCGTCCTCGCTGACCGGAAAGTTGCTGGCGATGACGCGGCTGCCCTGCCGCAGCGCAACGCCCGAAGCGCTGCCGATCATCGAGTGGAGCGGCAGCGTTTCAAACGCGATGGCGATGCTGAACCAGCCCAGGCGGTCCTGGCCATCGATGATGGCACTGGCGACGACC
>JAIXVH010000375.1 GCA_027483125.1 Acetobacteraceae bacterium
ACGCAAAGGTTGATCATCACCACCGCGTCGACATCCTTGGGGTCGGCGGCCTGGGCCACCGCGTCGCGGATGTCTTCGTAGAGCTTGCCGGTGACCAGCGTTTCCGAATTGAACGGCACGTATCCGACACTGCGCCGCGCGCCGTAGAAATGGCTGGTGAAGGTCAGGCCATAGACGCAGCAGGCCGAGCCACTGAGAATGGTCGCCACGCGCCGCATGCGCAGCCCCACGCGCAAGCTGCCGAAGGCCGGGCACATGCTTTGCGGCTGGTCATGGGGGCCGCGCGGGTAGTCTGCCGCCAGGCGGTCCATCACATCGGATTTGCCGGCCGCGCGCGCGGCTTCCACCATGGTCTCGCGCCCGGCATGGCAGCCGCCGCCTGTGTCCGGAGGGATGATGTGCCCGTCCATGATTCAGGCCCCCTCGTAGACCACTTCGAGCGAGACTTTTTCCTCATGGCCGGCGGCGCGCATGTCTTCGATCTGCGCGGGTTGCAGCACATAGCCGCGGCCCACCGCATCGCCCTTGAACAGGCCCAGCAGCGCATCCTGCGTCAGCGGTGTGGGGCGCAGCGGCGGCGCGGTCGCGACCTGCTCGCCGAGTGCGGCGAAGAGCGAACCCCATTCGCCATCCGGCCGGCCCACGATCTCGTAGCTGGCGGATTTGCGGCGGATGTCTTCGTTGGCGGGGATGCTGGCCAGGACGGGGATGCCGACCTTCTCGGCGAAGGCGGCGGCCTCGCCGGTGCCGTCATCCTTGTTCACCACCATGCCGGCCACGCCGACATTGCCGCCGAGCTTGCGGAAGTATTCGACCGCGCTGCACACGTTGTTGGCGACGTAGAGCGATTGCAGGTCGTTGGACCCGACGACGATCACCTTCTGGCACATGTCGCGCGCGATCGGCAGGCCGAAGCCGCCGCAGACCACAT
This sequence comes from Acetobacteraceae bacterium, assembly GCA_027483125.1. Classification (GTDB taxonomy): domain Bacteria; phylum Pseudomonadota; class Alphaproteobacteria; order Acetobacterales; family Acetobacteraceae; genus Rhodovarius. The sequence goes on from JAIXVH010000375.1 coordinate 932, forward strand.
CGCCCAGGAAGTCGAGCAGGACATAGTCGAAATCCCAGTCGTGGAAGCCGAGCTTCTCCAGGGTTTCGAAGCCATGGATGATGCCGCGACCGCCGCAGCCGCGGCCGACTTCCGGCCCGCCCAGCTCCATCGCGAAAACGCCGTCGCGCTTGAAGCAGACATCGCCGATCGCCACCGGTTCACCGGCGGCTTTCTTGCGCGAGGAGGTCTCGATGATGGTCGGCGTGGAGCGCCCGCCGAACAGCAGCGAGGTGGTGTCGGATTTCGGGTCGCAGCCGATGAGCAGCACGCGCTTGCCCTGCTGCGCCATCATGTAGGACAGGTTCGCCAGCGTGAACGACTTGCCGATGCCGCCCTTGCCGTAGATGGCGATGATCTGCGTCTTCTTGCGGCTTTCGCCCACCGGCACGGGGTCCGGCTCCAGCGAGGCTTCCGCGCGCAAGGCCGCGGTCATGTTGGCATTGGCGGCAGTATTCCCGGTGACTGCGGTCATGCGGTGTGTCTCCAATCAAGAACCATTTTCAGACAGGCTGGGTCGGTGAAGGCGGTGCGGTAGGCGGCGGTCGCCTGCGCGGGTTCGGCCTGATGCGTGATCAGCCCGTCCAGCTTCAGCGCGCCCGTGGCGAGCAACGTGTTCACCGTCGTGATGTCCGCGGGCTTCCATTCCGCGGCGATGCGGATGCGCGCCTCCTTCATGAAGGCGGGCGGGAAGGCGAAGCTCAGGCGCTCGTGGTAGAAGCCGGCCAGGATGATCTCGGCACCGCGCGCGATGCGGCCGACCAGCGTGTCGAGGATATTCGCATCGCCCGAGGCATCGATGACGCCGTTGTAGTCGCGGCGGGTGTCGGCATCGGGGTGCAGCACGGGGTAATCGGCGCCATCGGCGCGCGCGGGGTTGGTTTCCCACACCGTGGGCGCGCCGCCCTGGGCGCGGATGAGGCGCGCGAGCAGGCGACCAAGAACGCCATGGCCGACCACCAGTTCCGGCAGCGGCCCACCGGCCAGCGCATGCTGCGCGGTGGCGGCCAGCGCCAGCAGCACGCCGTCGCGGTCCAGGCCCTCGGGCAGCGGTGTCACGCGGTCGCCGCCGGTGACCAGGCGGCGTGCGGCGCCGCCGAACAGCCCGCGCACCGGGCCGAAGCAGCGGGCACCTGGCACGAAGACATTTTCGCCGACGCGGCGCCCCGAGTCGGGCCCGGCCTGGGCCACAACACCCACGGATTCATAGCCGGGCACCAGCGGGTAACCCATGCCGGGGAAGGGCGGCATCTGGCCGGACCAGAGCAGGCGTTCGGTGCCGGTGGAAATGCCGGACCAGCGGATATCGACGATGATGTCGGAATCGGAGGGCGCGCTGAGCGCGAGTCGGCTCAGCTCCAATTGTTCCGGTTCACGAAGCAGCACCGCGAGGGTGTCCACAGGAAGTCCTTTCAGGGACGGATCGTTGTCAATCTATAATGACGCGCCAGACTGTCAAGCAAAATAGACGGTTATTCACAGGCGAGTGTCAGCCAGACGCGACGGCATGGATCACCCTGGTCTGCAAAGGCGTGGCCGTGGGCAAAAGACGCGCGCGCTCGAAGCCGGCGGTGCGCAGCATGGCGGTGAGCTTTTCGGGCGTGCGGGCGCGGCCGCTGCCCATGGCGTGCAGGTAGAGGTTGAAATAGGCCGCCCCCATGGCCTCGGCGCCCGCGGTGCCGGCCATGGGTTCGCAGATCAGCAGCGCCCCGCCCTTGGGCAAGGCTGAACGGGCACGATTCAGGATCGCCTGCGCCTTGTCGTCATCATGGTCATGAATGACACGCACCAGGCTGATGATGTCGGCGCCCTGCGGCAGCGAGTCGCGGTGGAAGTCACCGGCGAAGACCTCGGCGCGTGTGGCAAGCCCGGCGGCCGCGAGTCGCGCGCGGGCCATCTCGGTCACGGCCGGCAGGTCGAACAGGCGCAACTGCAACTGGCTGTGCCGCTGGCCGACGGCGGTCAGGAAGGCACCCAGGCCCCCACCCACATCCATCAGCACGCGATGCGACGAAAAATCATAAGCTTGCAGCACTTCGCCCGCCACCAGGGGCTGCGAGGCGGCCATCAGATCCGAATAGGGTCCGGCGGTCTCGGCGGTCAGTGCGCCGCGCGTGCCGTCCGCGGCATAGCCCCAGAAGGCCGCCAACTGGCCGCCGCCGGCCGGGCCGCGAATCATGCGCACCGGGTCGGCAAGGTCGGCGTACAGCATCGCGTGGTGGCGGACCATGGCGGCCACCGCCTCATTGCCGACCATCGGGCCACCCAGCGGACCCAGGCCGTAGCCGCCACGCCGATGCTGCACCAGGCGCAGCGCGACGGCCGCTTCCAGCAGCCGTTCGGTGGCCGCTTCGGTCATGTTCAGCCTTGCTGCCAAGGCGGGCAAAGCCTGCGGGCCCTCGGCCAGGATGCGGAACAGGTCGAGTTCCACACAGGCCTTCAGCACTTGCGAATAGACGAAGCCTGCCGCCAGATCGAACAGCTCCCCGGCCCGGCGCCGCGCCATGAAGCGCGTGGGCCAGAAGCCGCCGGCCCAACGCCGGAAGCCCGGGCTGGCGGAAAGCCGGTCCCGCCAGCGCAGGACGAATTCGGGTGCGGTGGCGGCAGCGCTGCTCATCAAGCGACCTGGAATTCCTGCGCCGCCAGCTGCGCCGGCACCAGGCGCTTGGCCTGGCCGCGAATGATCGCTTCCAGTTCATCGCGGCCCTGGCAGTCGGGGATGGCGGCGATCGCCTCCTCCGTCAGGCCCTTCAGCCGCGCGACGGCGCCTTCAACGCCCAGTTCCCGAACCGCGTTGGGGCGACCATTGGTGATGTCCTGTTGGCAAGGCTTGCCGATTTCCGCGGCATCACCCAGCGCATCGGCCAAGTCATCTGCCACCTGGTAGGCTTCGCCCAATTTCGCGCCAAGCCCACGCCAACGGCCAGGCTCGGCGCCGACGGCCGCGGCCCCCGCGGCCGTCGCGCCGGCGAACAGCGCGCCGGTCTTGGCCCGGTGGTAATGCGCCACATCCACCGCTGGCTCGCATTCCCAGGCCTGGCCGGCCACGATGCCGTGAATACTGCCCACCGCCTGCGCCACGATGGACATCACGGCAGCCCCCTTCTGCCCCTGGCCAGGGCGGGCGGCGGCGCGGGCGATGATGTCGAAGGCCAGAACAATCAGCCCGTCGCCAGCCAACAACGCCAGCGGCTCGCCGAACAGCTTGTGCACGGAAGCCCGGCCGCGCCTCGTGTCGGCATTGTCGAAACAGGGCATGTCATCGTGAACCAATGACGCGCAATGCAGCAATTCGATCGCCGCCCCGGCGGCCAGCGCCAGGTCGGAATCAGGCTTGCCGCAGGCGAAGGCGGTGGCCAGCGTCAGCCGCGGCCGCACCCGCGCGCCGCCGGGAAACACTGCATGATGCATCGCACGGTTGAGCATCGGCGGCGTGGCCGCGGCCTCGGGCGTGTCCAGTGCATTGGACAGGGCGAGTTCGATGCGTTGTCCGGCGTTCATGCGGCGCCCTCCATTCGGGAACCGCAACGTTACACATGCGCGCCAGATGTGTCATTCAAAACTGACACGCAACGAAATGAAAAATCTGACAGTCGGCCTAGGGCTATACGCCGAGCCAACCCCGCACCCGCTCGGCCTCCGCCTCCAGCGCCGCGCCATCCCCCGCCCAGACCGTCCGCCCCTTCTCCAGCACATGATGCCGGTCCGCCAGCCGCTTCAGCGCCGAGAGGTTCTTGTCGATCACCAGGATCGCCTGCCCCTCCGCCTTCAAGGCGCCCAGGGTCGCCCAGATCTCGTTGCGGATGACCGGCGCCAGGCCCTCCGTCGCCTCGTCCAGCACCAGCAGCCAGGGGTTGGTCATCAGCGCGCGGCCGATGGCCAGCATCTGCTGCTCGCCGCCCGAGAGCGTGCGCGCCAGCTGGTCCCGCCGTTCCGCCAGCCGCGGGAACAGCGCCTCGATCCGCGCGAGCGTCCAGGGGTTGCGCCGCGCGAAACGGTCGGCCGCGGTGGCCACCAGATTCTCCCGCACGGTCAGCGTGGGAAACACCTGCCGCCCCTCCGGCACCAGACCGATGCCAAGGCGCGCGATGCGCTCGGGCGCCAGGCCAGCCACCGCCGCTCCCCGAAACGCCACCTTGCCGCCGCGCGGCGGATTCAGCCCCATGATGGCGCGCACCGTGGTCGTCTTGCCCATGCCATTGCGGCCGAGCAGCGTCGCCACCTGCCCTTCCTCCACGCGCAGGTTCACATCGAACAGCACCTGCGAGGCGCCATAGCCGGCTGCCAGCCCCAGCACCTCAAGCATCCGGCGTCTCCTCGGCCAGATAGGCCTCCTGCACGGCGGGGTTGGCGCGGATCTCGGCGGGCGTGCCGGTGGCAATCGCACGTCCGTACACCAGCACGGTGATGCGATCGGCCAGCGCGAAGACCGCATCCATGTCGTGCTCCACCAGCAGCATGGGGATGCGGCCTTTCAGCGCGCGCAGCGTCTCGGTCATGCGCAGGGATTCGCTGGCGCCCAGCCCCGCCATGGGTTCGTCCAGCAGCAGCAGCCTTGGCTCGGCGGCCAGCGCGATCGCCAGTTCCAGCACCTTGCGCTCACCGTGTGAAAGGTCGGCCACGCGCACCGCGCGCCGCGCGGGGTCGAATTCCACCTGGTCCAGCAGCGCCGCCGCGCGGCCGGTCAGCGCGCGGTCCTGCGCGGCCGCGCGCCAGAAGCGGAAGGAATGCCCTGCCCTGGCCTGCACCGCCAGCGCCACATTCGCCGCCGCCGTGTCGTCATCCAGCAGCTGCACGATCTGGAAGCTGCGCACCAGGCCGCGCCGCACCCGTGCGGGCACCGACAGCCGCGTGATGTCCTGCCCCAGGAAGAGGATGCGCCCGGCATCGGGCGCGATCTCACCCATGATCTGGTTGATGGCCGTGGTCTTGCCGGCGCCATTGGGCCCGATCAGCGCGTGCAGCTCGCCATCCAGCACATCGAGCGACAGATCATCTGTCGCAGCCAGCCCACCAAACCGCTTGCGCAGGCCTTCGATGCGCAGCAGCGGCGCCGTCATTCCGGCAGGCTGCGATCAGCCTCGCCCAGCGGCCTTTGCATGAGCACCACATCCACCCAGCGGCCGAACTTCATCCCCGCCGCGCGCAGCACGCCCACCTGGCGGAACCCCACCGAGAGATGCAGCCCGATGCTGCCGACATTCTCCGAATCGCCGATCACCGCGATCATCTGCCGGAAGCCGCGCCGCGCGGCGCTGTCCACCAGGGCCGCGGCCAGCGCCTTGCCCACGCCCTGCCCGCGCACATCATCGCGCACATAGACGCTGTTCTCGGCGGCGAAGCGATAGGCGCTGCGGTCGCGGTATTGCGCGTAATAGGCAAAGCCCTGCACGCGGCCATCCGTCTCCGCCACCAGCCAGGCACAGCGCGCGGCCTGCACGCGGGCCATGCGCGCGGCCATCTCGATCTCCGAGGGCGGTTCCTCCTCGAAG
>JAIXVH010000411.1 GCA_027483125.1 Acetobacteraceae bacterium
CACAGCGCGATGATGATCTCAGGCGTGAGAATGCCCGCCAGTGTCGGTGTGCCACCTGCATCCAGCACGCGCCCGATGCCTGCGCCCGACAGGCTGAACACCGCCGTACCGGGGATGATGCCCAGCAGCGTCGTGATGACGAAGACCGGCAGCCGAACGCCCGCGAAGGCCGGCACCAGGTTGACCAGGAAGAAGGGGAACAGCGGCACCAGCCGCAGCACCAGCAGGTAGGACCAGGCGTTGCGCTGGATGCCGGCGGCCAGGCCCTCAGCGCGCGGGCCGAGCCGCGCGAGCGCATCGGCGCCGAAGATCACGCGCGCGAACAGAAAGACGAGCGTGGCGCCGGCGGTGGCCGCGAGCACTGTCAGCGTCGTGCCCAGCACGGCACCGAACAGGAACCCGCCCGAGAGCGTCAGCACGACAGCGCCCGGTACGGAGAAGGCGACGGCGGCCGTGTAGAGCGCGACATAGGCGGCACCCACCAGCAGCGGGTTCGCCGCCACCCATCCGGCCAAAGTTGCGCGGTGGCGCGCCAGCGTGTCGAGCGAGAGCAGATCGCCCAACCCCGTGAAGCGAAGCGCCAGCAGCACAACGACAGCCGCGAGCGCGATGATCCAGCGCTTGTTCATGGCAGGAACCTCTGCGTCAGGCCCACCAGGAAGCGCATGCGCGCGCTGAACAGCGATGGCGTGTACCAGGAGCCGGCCGCGCGTTTTCCGGCCTCGGACAAGGTGGGGTAGGGCAGCACCAGGCCGGCCAGTGCGCCGACCTTCAGGCGCTGCTGCACGGCGAGCGCGTACATCCCGATCATCTCGCCCGCCCGTGGCCCGATGATGGTGGCACCCAGCAGGCGCCCCTTGGCGTCCAGCACCAGTTTCACCAGTCCCGCCTCGATGCCTTCGGCCTGCGCGCGATCATTGTCGGGCAGCGGATGGACCAGCACGCGGCAGCCTGGCGCATCGGCCTCGGTGGCACCGGTGTGCGCGAGCTCAGGGTCTGTGTAAGTCACCCAGGGCAGCGCGCGGTAGTCCACCTTCGCCGGCAGGCCGAACAATGCGCGGCGGATCACGATACCCGCGTGATAGCCCGCGATATGCGTGAATTGCGGCCCACCCGCGCAATCGCCGATGGCGAAGACGCGCGCATTGCTGCTGCGCAGCCCTTCATCGACGGTGATGCCGCGCGGCGTATGCGCGATGGCCGCGGCATCAAGGCCCAACTCCTCCACATTCGGCCGGCGGCCGGCGGCGAGCAGGATATGCGACGGCTCCACCACGCCATCGGCCAGGGTGATGCGGCCTTCCGCAATGCCACGGATATCCGCGCCCTCGATGATGCGCACGCCCTCGGCCTGCAATGCGGCGCGCATGATCGCCACCGCCTCGGGCTCGTCCTTCGGCATGATCGCGGCGCGTTCCAGCAACGTCACCTGCGCGCCAAGCCGGCGGAAAGCCTGCGCCATTTCGCAGCCGATCGGCCCGCCGCCGATCACCGCCAGATGCGCGGGCAATTCGCGCAGGCCGAAGATGGTCTCGTTGGTCAGGAAGGGCGTCTCCGCCAGACCCGGGATCGGCGGCACCGCGGCGCGCGAACCGGTGGCCAGCACGAAGCGCCGCGCGCGGATCCGCGCCTCACCGGCCTGGACCATGTCGGGCGCGACGAAACGCGCATGGTCCCGCAGCACGGTGCAGCCCAGGCCCTCGAAGCGTTCCACACTGTCATGCGGAGCGATGGCAGCGATGGTGCCGTGCACATGCGCCATGACGGCCGCGAAATCCACGCGCGGCTCGACGGGCGCCACGCCGAACCGCGCCGTGTCGCGCTGCGCCTGCGCCGCATGCGCCGCGGCGAGCAGCGCCTTTGAAGGCACGCAGCCGGTGTTCAGGCAATCGCCGCCCATCGCGTGCTTTTCGATCAGTATGACGGCCGCGCCCATCTGTGCGGCGCCCGCCGCGACCGACAGCCCGCCCGATCCGGCGCCGATGATGCACAGATCGGCTTGCCAGATGCCGTCCTTCAAGAAAGCTTTGCGTGTCATGCCTGTGCTTCGCTGTCGTGGCCTGACAGGTTACGACAGCATGGAGGATTTGGATGCGTGCTATCGGCATGTTGTGCAAGGCGCCGCGACCGGGCTTTGCCAAGACCAGGCTTGCGGCGGTGCTGGGCGATGCGCGTGCCGCTGAACTGGCAGCGGCGTTCTTGCGTGACAGTGCCGCGCTTGCCGCCTCGCTGGGAATGGCCACGGCCTTCTACGCGCCCGACGATGCGCGGTCCGAGATTGCGCTGCTCCTGCCTCCTGGCATGGCGATGGTGCCGCAGCCGGCGGGCGATCTGGGCGCGCGCATCATCGCCGCCTTCCAGGCCTTGGGCACGCCGGCCCTGGTGATGGGCACTGACAGTCCCGACCTGCCGCCCTTGCTGCTGCGGGAGGCCTGGGACGCGCTGGCCACGCATGATGCAGCCTTCATCCCCGCCAGCGATGGCGGCTACTGCGCAGTGGCGTTGCGCAAGCCTGCACCCGAATTGTTCACCGCCATCCCATGGAGCAGCGATGACACCTTGGCCGCGACGCTGCGCGCGGGGCGCGGCTTGCGCATCCATCTGACCGCGCCCTGGCATGATGTGGATGAAGCCGCCGATCTCGGGCGCATCGCGACCGACCGCGCGCCGGCGACGCGCGCTGCGCTTTCCGCTTGCGGCCAGGGCGGTGCGGCCTGCTAAATTGGCGCGTCCGGGAGCATCACCATGAAGCGCATCATCCTTGCGGCAGCCTTGGCGTGGCCGTTGGCCGCCACGGCACAGAACCTGACCATCGGCATCGGCTCGGCGCCGACTTCGCTCGATCCGCATTTCCACAATCTCGGCCCGAACAACGGGCTCGGGATGCACATCTTCGACAAGCTGGTGGAGCGCGACAGCCGTGCCAGGCCGCAGCCGGCGCTGGCGGAAAGCTGGCAGGCGGTGTCGGAGACGGTGTGGGAATTCCGGCTGCGGCCCGGTGTCACCTGGCATGACGGCACGCCCTTCACCGCGGAGGATGTGCTGGCCAGTTTCCGCCGCGTGCCGCTGGTGCCGAACAGCCCGGGCGGCTTCGCCGGTTTCCTGCGCAGCATCGCGAGGGTCGAGGTGCCGACGCCGCATCTGCTGCGGATCCACACCCATGGTCCGGCGCCGCTGCTGCCCAATGACCTGGCCCAGGTCACGATCATCCAGCGCGCGGCCGAACAGGCGAGCACCGAGGAGTTCAATTCCGGCCGTTTCGCGATCGGCACCGGGCCTTTTCGGCTGGCCAGTTTCCGCCCCGGCGACCGCGCGGAACTGGTGCGCAACGACGCGCATTGGGCCGGCGCCGATCATTGGGCGCGTGTCTCCTTCCGCTCGATCCTGAACGACGGCGCGCGCACCGCGGCATTGCTGGCCGGCGATGTGGACATCATCGACCAGGTGCCCACCAGCGATGTCGCGCGGTTGCGCCGCGATGCGCGGCTGACGATGACGGAAGTGCCCTCGGTGCGGGCGATGTTCCTGGCGCCTGATTTCTCGCGTGAGACCGCGCCGCCCGGCTTCACCGACAATGCCGGTCAGCCACTGGCTGCGAACCCGATGCGCGATGTGCGCGTGCGCCGCGCCATCAGCCTGGCGATGGCGCGCGATGCGCTGGCCGAGCGCGTGATGGAAGGCACCGCCGTGCCCAGCCTGCAATGGCTGCCCGAGGGCGCCTTTGGCTTCAATGCGGCCATCCGCCCGCCGCCGCAGGATCTGGATGCAGCGCGCCGGCTGCTGGCGGAGGCGGGCTTCCCGGACGGCTTCCGCCTGGTGCTGAGCACACCCAATGACCGCTGGCCCAATGATGCGCGCATGGCGCAGGGCGTGGCGCAGATGCTGACGCGCATCGGCATCCGCACGCAGGTCGAGGCGATGCCCTTCGCGAGCTTCACCTCGCGCGCCGCACGACAGGAATTCGGGCTGCGCTTCGCGGCCTGGGGCAGTTCCTCGGGCGAAAGCTCGAACTTCCTGGTGAATTACGTCAGCACGTTTGACCGCGCGCGGCGCACCGGTGCGTCCAATATGGGCCGCTATTCCAACGCGGAGCTGGATGCACTGGTCGCGCGTGGAGGTGCGACGCTGGATGACCCGGCGCGCGAGGCGATCTGGCACCAGGCCACGCAGATCGTCGCCGATGACCTGCCGATCGTGCCGCTGGTGCAGCTCATCAACGTCTGGGCGATGCGCCGGGGCTTCACGCATGATCCGCGCATGGATGAGCGCACGGTCGCGATGGGTGTGCGGCCAGCGACGATGCGCTGAGCATGAGCGAGGAGATCACCACCGATTTCTCGCGTCGCATGTCGTATGGCGACTACCTGCGGCTGGACCAGGTGTTGTCCGCGCAGCAGCCGCTCTCCGGCCGGCATGACGAGATGCTGTTCATCTGCATCCACCATGTCCAGGAGGTGTGGATGAAGCTGATGAACCATGAGCTGGAGCTCGCCATCGGCTGCATCCGTGCCGATGACTTGCGCGCGGGTTTCAAGGCGCTGTCACGGGTGGGCCGCGTGCAGCAACAGATGACCGGCGCGTGGGATGTGCTGACCACGATGACGCCGTCGGATTACCTCAGCTTTCGTGATTCGCTGGGCAGCTCTTCGGGTTTCCAGTCCTGGCAGTATCGGCTGCTGGAATTCCGCATGGGCGGCAAGAACGTCTTCATGCTGAAACCGCATGCGCACCGCCCGGAATTGATGGCTGTGCTGGAGCCGGCGCTGCATGCGCCCAGCATCTATGACGAGGCGCTGTCGCTTCTCGCGCGGCGCGGATTGCCGGTGCCGGCGGAGGTGCTGTCGCGCGACATGACCACGCCGCATGCGGCGCATCCGGGCGTGACCGAGATCTGGCGCGGCATCTACGAACGCAGCACGGAACACTTCGACCTCTACGAACTGGCCGAGGAATTGGTGGATCTGGAGGACGCCTTCCAGACCTGGCGCTTCCGCCACATGCGCACCGTGGAGCGCATCATCGGCTATCGTCGCGGCACCGGTGGTTCGGCGGGCGTGGCCTATCTGAAAGGCGTGATGGACAAGCGCTTCTTCCCCGAATTGTTCGAGGCGCGCGGCATCATTCAGCCGCCCGCATAGGCGGCCCAGCCGCGGGCGCGCAATTCGCAGGCGGGGCATTCGCCGCAGCCATGCCCCCATTCATGCAACACATCGCGCACGCCCTGGTAGCAGCTGTGCGATTCCACGCGGATCAACTCGACCAACGCCGCGCCGCCCAGCGCATGCGCCATGCGCCAGGTGGCGGCCTTGTCCAGCCACATCAGCGGCGTGTGCAGCACAAGCCGCGTGTTCATGCCGAGATTGATCGTGGCCTGCAGCGACTTGATCGTGTCGTCGCGGCAATCGGGGTAGCCGGAGTAGTCCGTCTCGCACATGCCGCCGATGATGTGGCGAATGCCGCGGCGCACGGCGAGTGCGGCGGCCAGTGTAAAGAACACCAGGTTGCGGCCGGGCACGAAGGTGTTGGGCAGGCCGTCTTCGCGCATGGCGATGGCCGCGTCCTCGGTCAGTGCGGAACCGCCGATCGCGGCGAGCGTGGGCACTGACAGCATGTGGTCGGGGCCAAGGCGGGGTGAGGCCATGCCGGCCCGCAGCGCGTCGCGGCAGGCCAGTTCCACCACATGGCGCTGGCCATATTCGAAACCCAGCGTCTCGACATGCGCGAAGCGGTCCAGCGCCCAGGCCAGGCATGTCGCGCTGTCCTGCCCGCCTGAGAACATCACCAGCGCCGCGTCACCCTGCATCGGAAAGCCTTTCCACTGCCCAGCGCGCGGCCTCCGCCAGCGCTGCGTCGTCATCCTGGATGTGCTGTGCCGCGGCGGCGCGCAAGGCGGTATCGCCGCTATTGCCGATCGCGATCATCACATTGCGCAGGAAGCGCTTGACGCCGATGCGCTTGATCGGGCTGCCGGAAAAGCGCGCGCGGAACGCCGCGTCATCCAGCGCCGCCAGTTCGGCCAGCGGCGGGCTCTGGGCTTCGGCGCGCGGATGCAGCGCGGCCTCGCGCGCGACGGCCGCGAATTTGTTCCACGGGCAGGCGGCCAGGCAGTCATCGCAGCCATAGATGCGGTTGCCCATGGCGGGGCGGAATTCATGCGGGATGGGGCCTGCATGTTCGATCGTCAGGTAGGAAATGCAGCGCCGCGCATCCAGCCGATAGGGCGAGGGAAAAGCCGCGGTCGGGCAGGCATCCAGGCAGGCGCGGCAACTGCCGCAGTGATCGCTTTCGGGAGCGTCCGGTTCGAGTTCCAACGCGCTGTAGATCTCGCCGAGAAACAGCCAGGAGCCGAATTCGCGCGACACCAGGTTGGTATGCTTGCCCTGCCAGCCGAGGCCCGCCTGCGCCGCCAAGGGCTTTTCCATGACGGGTGCGGTGTCCACGAACACCTTCAGCGGCGCGCGATAGCGGCCCATGAATTGCCCCAGCGCCTTCAATTTCTTCTTGACCACATCGTGGTAGTCGCGCCCCTGGGCATAGACGCTGATCGTCCCTTGCGAACCATGCGCCAGCGCGGCGCGCGGGTCTTCGGCGGGACCGTAGTTGACGCCGAGCGTGATGACGCTGACGGCATCCGGCCACAGCGCCTGCGGGTCGCCGCGCTGTTCGGCACGGCGCTCCATCCAGGCCATGCTGCCATGCTCGCCCGCGTCCAGATGCGCTTGCAGACGCGCGCGCGTTTCATCGGGCAGCGTGGCGCGTGTGATGCGCACGGCATCGAAGCCCAGCCGCAGCGCTTCGGCGATGATCGCCTGCTTCGGCGTCACGGCAGGATGGCGGTGGCCTCGATCTCGACCAACGCCTCGCGCTCCACCAGGGCGCCCACCTGGACCAGCGCCATGGCCGGGAAATGCCGCCCGAGCGTGGCGCGATACACGGGTCCCAATTCCTTCAAGGCACCGCGATATTCGTCCATGTCCGTGACATACCAGGTCAGCCGGGCGATGTGTTCCGCACCACCGCCCGCGGCCTGCACCACGGCCATGATGTTCTCCAGCGCTTGGCGCACCTGGTCCACGAAGCCTTGCGCGAAACGCCCTTGCGCATCCCAGCCGATCTGCCCGCCGACGCACAGGAAACGCCCGGTTCCCATCATGCCGTTCGCGTAGCCACGCGGCTGCGGCCAGCCTTCAGGGTTGATGTTGGTCAGCATCGCGTCACCTCGCTTCATGGCGCAGCACGAAGCGCTGCAGCTTGCCGGTTTCCGTGCGCGGCAGTTGGTCGGGAAAATGCACCAGCCGCGGATATTTGTAGGGCGCGATCACCGCCTTCACATGGTCCTGAAGGAGCTTGCGCGTGGTGTCGTCGCGCGCATGCCCGTCATGCAACACGACATAGGCCGTGACGACCATGCCGCGTTCCGCATCATGCGTGCCGATTACGGCGCATTCGCGCACGGCCGCATGCGACAACAGCGCGGCTTCGACTTCCGGCCCGGCAATATTGTAGCCGGATGAAATGATCATGTCGTCATTGCGCGCTTGGTACCAGAAATAGCCTTCGGCATCCTGGATGTAGGTATCGCCGGTGATGTTCCAGCCGCGCTGCACATACATGGTCTGGCGCGCGTCATCGAGATAGCGGCACCCGGTCGGGCCGCGCACGGCAAGCCTGCCCGGCGTGCCGCGCGGCACTTCGTCACCCGCTTCGTCGACCACTTTCGCCTGATAGCCCGGCACGGGAATACCGGTGCTGCCGGCGCGGATTTTTCCGGGTGGCGCACCGATGAAGATGTGCAGCATTTCGGTGGCGCCGATACCGTCCATCAGTTCCAGGCCGGTCGCGTCCTTCCAGGCATCGAAGGTGGGCTTGGGCAGCGCCTCGCCGGCGGAGACGCATTTGCGCAAGGACGAGACGTCATGCGTCGCCACTTGCGCGGCCATGGCGCGATAGGCAGTGGGCGCGGTGAAACACACCGTGGCGCGATGTCGCGGGATGGCTGACAACAGATCGTCCGGCGCTGCCTTTTCCAACAGGACTGTCGTCGCGCCGACCCGGAACGGAAACAGCACCAGCCCCCCAAGACCGAAGGTAAAGGCGAGCGGGGGCGAACCGATGAAGACGTCATCCGCCGCCGGTTGCAACACCTCGCGCCCATAGGTATCGCAGACGGCGAGCAGGTCGCGGTGGAAATGCATGGTCGCCTTGGGCTGGCCGGTCGTGCCGCTGGTGAAGCCCAGCAGACACACATCATCGGCCGCGCTGTCATGAGCGTTGAAATGCGGGCTGGCCCGCGCGCACATCGCCTCCAATTCGCCATTGCCCCACAGCACCAGGTGCCGCGGCGCAGGGGAGGCTGCGCGCAATTCATCGGCCAGCCGGGCATCGCACAGCGCGTGGCTGATCGCGGCCTTCTCCAGCATCTGTGACAGCTCTTTCGAGCGCAGCAGCGGCATGGATGCCACCACGATGCCGCCGGCCTTCAGCACTGCAAAACAGGCCGCGACCATCCAGGCATTATTGGCGCTGCGCAGCAGCACGCGGTTGCCCGGCACCAGGCCCAGCTGTCCCACCAGCACATTGGCGATGCGGTTCACGCGCTCGGCCAGTTGCGCATAGGTCAGTGTTTCGGCGGGTGTGATGACGGCCGGGTGGTCGGCACGCGCGGCCAGATTGGCGTCCAACAATTCCGTCACGCAGTTCAGCCGCGCCGGGTAGGAAAGTCGCTCGAAGATGAAGTCTGGCCATTGCTCCGGCGGCGGCAGGCGGTCGCGGGCGAAGTGGTCCTGGATCATCGGCTGGCCTCGGCTCTGGCGATGACAATGCGTTGGATTTCGGAGGCACCTTCATAGACGCGTAGCGCGCGCACCTCGCGCGTCAGCAGCTCCGGCGCGCTATGCGCCACGACGCCGAGCCCGCCATGCAGCTGGGCGCAACGGTCGGCCAAGCGGAAGGCCGCTTCGGTGGCGAAAAGCTTGGCCATGGAGGCCTCGCGCGAGACCCGCGCGGCACCCGCATCCTTCTGCCAGGCGGCGCGATAGACCAGCAGGGCCGCGGCATCCACATCCGTGGCGCTGTCGGCGATCGCGGCCTGGGTCATCTGTTGATCGATCAGCGGCGCGCCGAAGAGATGGCGCGTGCCGGCACGCCCGATCGACAATGCCAGGCCGCGCCGCGCGAAGCCAAGCGCGGCCGCACCGACCGTTGCGCGGAACACATCCAGCGTCGCCATCGCCACCTTGAAGCCATCGCCGGGCGCGCCGATGCGATGGCTGTCGGGCACGCGGACATCATCGAAGGCGATACGCGCGAGCGGGTGCGGGGCTGCCACATGAATGCGTTCGACCACGCGCACCCATTCGGCCGGCAGCCAGAAGGCGGTCAGGCCCTTCGCACCCGGCGCCTCACCGCTGCGCGCGAAGACGACATAGCCGCCGGCGATGCCGCCATTGCTGATCCAGGTCTTCTCGCCGCGAATGCGCCAATGCGCGTTGCCGTCGCGCGTGGCGGTGGTGGTCATGGCCGCAACATCGCTGCCTGCTTCAGGTTCCGACAATGCGAAGGCAGCGAGCGCGCGCCCGGCACGCACATCGGTGACAAAGCCATCGGCGGGCGCACAGCCGAACAGCGTGATCGGGCCAGTACCCAGGCCCTGCATGGCGAAAGCGAAATCCGCCAACCCTGAATGCCGCGCCAGGATGTCGCGCGCGATGCACAAATGCCGCACGGATAGTGGCGCACCTGTCGCGCGCAGCAGCCCCGCTTCACCCATTGCGGCGGCGAGCGCGCGCGTCGAAGCATCGCAATCCGCCTCATCGGTCAGTTGCGCGGCATGCGCGCCGGCCCAGGCCTCCACCTCTGCCGCCCAGGCGCGGTGCGTGTCGTCCAGGAAGGGCCAGGCCAGCCAGTCAGTCATGCTGGAAGACGGGGCGCTGCTTGGCGACGAAGGCATCATAGGCGCGGCGGAAATCCTGGGTGGTCATGCACAGCGCTTGCGCCACCGCCTCGGTCTCGATCGCCTGTTCCACGCCCATGGACCATTCGATGCCGAGCATGCGCTTGGTCATGGCATGGGCGAAGCCGGGGCCGGCGGCGATCTCGGCCGCCATGATGCGCGCCGCTTCCGGCAATGCGCTGCCATCGACGAGGCGGTTGAAGAACCCCCATGCCAGGCCTTCCTCACCCGACATGCTGCGCCCCAGATAGAGCAGTTCGGAAGCACGCCCCTGGCCGATGATGCGCGGCAGGATCGCGCAGGCGCCCATGTCGCAGCCGGCAAGCCCGACGCGGTTGAACAGGAAGGCGACCTTGGCCGCTGGCGTGCCGATGCGCAGGTCCGAGGCCATGGCCATGATCGCGCCGGCGCCCGCGCAGACGCCATCCACCGCCGCGATGATCGGCTGCGGGCAGGCGCGCATCGCCTTGACCAGCTCGCCGGTCATGGCGGTGAACTGCATCAGCCCCTTGGTGTCGCGTTCCAGCAGCGGGCCGATGATCTCATGCACATCGCCGCCGGAACAGAAATTCCCACCCGCGCCGGTCACGACAAAGACACGGATATCGGGGTCGTCCACGCCCGCGCGAAACAGCCTGCCGAGCTCGGCATAGCTCTCGAAGGTCAGCGGGTTCTTCCGCTCCGGCCGGTTGAGCGTGATGGTCGCGACGGGGCCGTGGGCGGCATAGGCGAAATGCGTCGCTTGATAGGTGGCGAGGGTCACGCCGCTTCCTCCTGGATGGTGCCGCGCAGGGCATCCTTGGTGCGGCCGAGCAGGCGGTGCAGCGCCGCGCGCTCACCATCCGCCAGGCCCGAGAAGATCTCGCGCACCCATTGCGCGTGTGCTGCCGATTGCGCGGCGAAGGCGCGCTTGCCGGCAGCGGTCAGGCGCAGCCGCACCGCGCGGCGGTCCTGCGGGTCGGGGCGGCGCGCGATCAGGCCCTCGGCCTCCAGCCGCGCGGCGAGCCCCGTGACATTGCCGTTGGTCACCATCATGCGCGCCGAGACCTCGGCCATGGTCAGGCCATCGGGCGCGCGGTCGAGCGCGGCCAGCAGGTCGAAGCGGGGCAGGGTGGTGTTGAAGCCCGCGCGCAGCCGGCGGCGCAGCTCGGCCTCGATCATGGTGGTTGCGGTCAGCATGCGCAGCCACAGGCGGATGTCATCGGCCATCAGATTTCTCCGCCGGCGACGGGGATGGCGGCGCCATGGATGGCGGCCGCCGCGTCGCCCGCCAGGAACAGCGCGGCCGCGGCCACCTCGGCGGGCTGCACCAGGCGGCCCTGCGGGTTGGGGCGTGTCAGTTCTGCGCGCGCTTCCTCGGCGCTGCGGCCGGTGCGGGCGCTGATGCGCGCGATGCTCTCGGCGACGATCTCGGTCTCGGTGAAGCCGGGGCAGAGGGCGTTGATGGTGACGCCGCGTGCCGCGATTTCCTGTGCCAGCGCGCGCACGAAGCCCAGCATCGCGTGCTTCGAGGCGGTATAGGCCGTGGTGTAGGCATAGCCCTTCAGCGCAGCGGTGGATGCTATATGGATGATGCGCCCCCAGCCGGCCTCCAGCATGGGCGGCAGCACCGCGCGGGTGATGGCCACCGCGCCCAACAGATTGGTCTCGATCGCCTGGCGGAACAGCGCGTCATCGCTGCGGTGGAAGGGCGCACTCGGCGCGATGCCGGCGGCGTTCACAAGAACATCGAAGGCCGGCAGTTCGGGCGGCGCGGTGACATCGCCGATGATCCAGGCATCGGCCCCGGCGGCGCGCAGCGGCGCTTCCCTGCGGCCCATCACCGTCACGTGCAGGCCGGCGCCGCGCAACGCCTGCGCGCAGGCCAGGCCGATGCCTGTTCCGCCACCGGTCACCAAGGCGCGCCGTCCACTTGACATGCTTGAAGCTTAAAACATCTCCTGCCACAGTCTCAAGTGGCAATTCGCGGAGGTCCTCAGCATGCGCATCGCGGTGATCGGCGGCGGTCCGGCCGGGCTCTATTTCGCCATCCTGATGCAGCGCGACATGCCCGATGCGCGCATCACCGTGGTCGAGCGCAATGCGCCGGATGACACTTTCGGCTTCGGCGTGGTGTTCAGCGATGCGACGCTGGATGCCTTCAAGACCGCCGATGAGCCCAGCTATCGCGCCATCACCGAAAGCTTCGCCTATTGGGATGACATCGAGATCCATGTGAAGGGCACGCGGCACCGCGTCGGCGGCAATGGCTTCTGCGGCTGTTCGCGCCGGACGCTGCTGCTGCTGTTGCAGGAGCGTGCGCGCGCCTTGGGCGTGGAACTGCAATTCGGCCGCGACGCCACGCCCGAGGACTTCCCCGATGCCGACCTGATCGTCGCCTGCGACGGGATCAACAGCGCCATCCGCAACCGACACGCCGCGCATTTCCAGCCCGAGATCGACCTGCGGCCCAACCGCTTCGCCTGGATGGGCAGCACGCGGCCCTTCGATGCCTTCACCTTCTTCTTCAAGGAAACCGAGCACGGCATCTTCATCGCGCATTGCTACCAGTACCAGCCCGGCTCCAGCACCTGGGTGCTGGAGACCGACCCCGAGACCTTCGCCGCCGCCGGGCTGGACCGCATGGATGAGGCGCAGTCCGCGGCCTTTCTGGAAACCGTCTTCGCCGAGGAATTGCAGGGCCACCGCCTGACCACCAATCGCAGCCTGTGGCGGCAATTCCCCACCATCAAATGCGCGCGCTGGGTACAGGGCAACATCGTGCTGCTGGGCGATGCCAAGGCGAGCGCGCATTTCTCCATCGGCTCCGGCACCAAGCTTGCGATGGAGGATGCGATCGGCCTGCACCAGGCCTTCATGGCCGGCGGCGACGTGGCCACCTGCCTGGCGCGCTATGAATCCGCGCGTCGCGAGGATGTGGAGAAGACGCAGCACGCCGCCAATGTCTCGCTGGTCTGGTTCGAACATGTGAAGCGCTTCTGGCATTTCGACCCCACGCAATTCGCCTTCGGCGTGATGACGCGCAGCAAGGCCATCACCTGGGACAATCTGCTGCTGCGCGCGCCGCAATTCGTGGCCGAGGCCGGTGCCAGCTTTGCCCGGCAGTCGGGTGGCGATGCCCGCACCGCGCCGATGTTCCAGCCGCTGCAATTGCGCGGCATGCGGCTGGCCAATCGCGTCGTCGTCTCGCCCATGTGCATGTACAGCGCCGAGGACGGGCTGCCGCAGGATTTCCACCTGGTGCATTATGGCGCGCGCGCCATGGGCGGTGCGGGGCTGGTCTTCACCGAAATGACCTGCCCCTCGGCCGGGGCGCGCATCACGCCGGGCTGCGCGGGGCTGTGGAATGACGCGCAGCAGCGCGTCTGGACGCGCATCGTCGGTTTCGCGCATCAGCAGGGCGCGCGCATGGCGCTGCAACTGGGCCATGCCGGCCGCAAGGGTGCGACGCGGCTGATGTGGGATGGCATGGACCAGCCGCTGGCCGAAGGCGGCTGGCCCATCCTCTCCGCCAGCCCCATCCCGTATTTCCCGCACAGCCAAGTTCCGCGCGAAATGACGCGGGCGGACATGGATGATGTGCGCGAGGATTTCGTCGCCGCCACGCAGCGCGCCATCGCCTGCGGCTTCGACATGCTGGAGCTGCATTGCGCGCACGGCTATCTGCTCGCGAGCTTCCTCTCGCCGCTGACCAATTTGCGCGAGGATGAATACGGCGGCGGCATCGAGAACCGGCTGCGCTTCCCGCTGGAGGTCTTCAACGCCATGCGCGCTGCATGGCCGGCCGACAGGCCCATGTCAGTGCGCCTCTCCGCAACCGATTGGGCTGATGGCGGCATCTCGGACGCCGATACGCTGGCCATCGCGCGCGCCTTCGCCGCCGCCGGCTGCGACCTGATCGATGTCTCCACCGGCCAGACCGTGGCCGACAGCGCGCCGCAATATGGTCGCATGTTCCAGCTGCCCTGGTCCGACATGATCCGCAACGAGGGGGCCATCGCCACCATGTGCGTGGGCAGCATCACCAGCGCGGATCAGGTGAACACCATCCTGGCCGCCGGCCGCGCCGATCTCGTGGCGATGGGCCGGCCGCATCTGACCGATCCATCCTTCACGCTGCATGCCGCCGCGCAATATGGCGCG
>JAIXVH010000232.1 GCA_027483125.1 Acetobacteraceae bacterium
GCAGCGCGTGCATGCGCGGCGGATCGAGAGCGCCGCGCCCGAAGCCCTGCGCCAGGATGCGCAGCGCCTGACTCGCCTGGGCCAGGAGATCGCCGAGCAGTCCGACCAGGTCATGACCACGGGCGCTCGGATGGAGGAGCTTCGCCGGACCGTCACCACACCGACGCGCGATCGCACTGTCGAGCAGCTTCGTGTCGCCGAGGAGGCGTTGCGCAGCCTGGCCACCGCATCGGATGCGCGCAGCCTGGCCGTCACGCAATCCATCTCGGGACAGGTGCTGCTCACCGGAAGCGTGATCGCGATCCTCCTGGTGCTGTCGGCATGGCTGACGACGCGTGCGATCGGCACGCCGCTGCGCCGCCTGGCCGCCGCCATCGCTGGCATCGCCGCTGGCCGCACCACCGATTCCGTGCCGGATCGGGACCGCAGCGACGAGATCGGGCGCATCGCAGATGCCATGGAGGAGCTGCGCGGAGCCGTCGGCCGCGCCTTCGCCCAGGCGCAGATGATCGAGCAGATGCCGACCGCCGTGATGACCGCGGATCCGCGCGATGATTTCCGGATCAGCTACATGAACGCGCAGAGCACCACACTGCTGCGCGGCATCGAGCACATGATGTCGGTGAAGGCCGATGCATTGCTGGGCCAGAGCATTGACGTGTTCCACCGCAAGCCAGAACACCAGCGCCGACTGCTGTCCGATGCTGCGAACCTGCCGCACCAGGCGCGCATCAAGCTGGGCGATCAGGTGCTCGACCTGAAGATCAATGCCATTCGAGATGGCGCGGGCGAGTATGTCTCCGCCATGCTGATCTGGAACAATGTCACCGCCCAGGCCCGCCTGGCCGACAGCTTCGAGGCCGAGGTGGGCGGCGTGGTGCAATCCGTTGCAGCCTCCGTGCAGGAGATGCGCCGCGGCGTCGAGACCGTCAGCACCAGCGCCGAAACCAGTGGCCGCGAGGCCGATGCCGTGGCCGAGGTTTCGGCCCAGGCTGGCCAGGATGTGCAGGCGGTTGCCGCCAGCGCCGAGGAACTGGCGGCATCGGTCGCCGAGATCACCCGCCAGGTGAGCGAGGGCGCGCAGGTGGCCCGCGCCGCCGCCGATGAGGCGCGCGCAACTGACCAGACCGTGCAGGGCCTGGTCCAGGCCGCGGCCAAGATCGGGGATGTGGTGCGCCTGATCAGCGACATCGCCGGCCAGACCAACCTGCTGGCCCTGAATGCGACCATCGAGGCCGCGCGCGCCGGCGAAGCCGGCAAGGGCTTCGCCGTGGTGGCCAGCGAGGTGAAGAACCTCGCGAGCCAGACCGCCAAGGCCACCGAGGAGATCGCAGCCCAGATCGGCGCCATCCAGTCCACCACGGAGGATGCCGCGGGCGCGCTGCGCAACATCGGCGCCACCATCGAGCGGATGAACGAGGTCACCACCGCCATTGCGGGCGCCGTGGAGGAACAGGGTGCTGCGACGCGCGAAATCGCCCGCAGCGCCGCCCAGGTGGCCGAGGGCACCGGCGCTGTCGTGCGCCGCATCGATGACGTGCGCCGCGCTGCCGGCGACACGGGCGGTGCGGCCCGCGCCATGCGCGAAGGGGCGGAGACGCTCGCCAGCCAGACGCAAGCGCTGCGCCAGAAGGCAGACAGCTTCCTGGCCAGCGTGCGCGCCAGCTGACGGTCCTGCACTAGCCAGCCACCGCCCCGCCGGGCATACCCCGGCGGATGGCGGTGGATCAGGAATGGCGGGCCGATCACGCGGCGGCAGAGGCGCTCTTCGCGCCGCTTTTCGCGCCACCGCGCGGGCCCGATGGCTGCGTGGTGGTGGGTCGCCTGGCGCAGACACTGGATGGCCGCATCGCCACCCGCAGTGGGTCCTCGCAATGGATCGGCGGGCCGGGAGACCTTCTCCACACCCACAAGCTGCGCGCGCTGTGCCATGTGGTGCTGGTGGGTGCCGGCACCGTCGCCGCCGATGACCCGCAATTGACCACGCGGCTCGTGACCGGCCCCAACCCGTTGCGCGTGGTGCTGGACCCTGATGCGCGGCTGGGCACGGGGTACCGCGTCTTCCAGGGCGGGCCTCCCACGATCCTGGCCGCCCGCGCGCCCGCCGGCCCGCGCCATGGCCAGGCCGAAACCCTGGCCAGCCCGGACCTGCCTACGCTGCTCCGCGCGCTCGCAGCACGCGGGCTGACGCGGATCTTTGTCGAGGGTGGCGGCGTCACCGTCTCGCGCTTCCTGCTGGCCGGTCTGCTGGACCGGCTGCATGTCACGGTGGCCCCCATCATCCTGGGCAGTGGCAGGCCGGCCTTCGCGCTGCCTGATGTGCCGCGCATCGCCGACGCCATGCGCCTGCATTGGACGGTGCATGACCTCTCGCCCGACATCCTGCTGGATATCGCGGTGGACCGCGCCCGCCCGCCGGTGGTGGCGTGATGCCGCGCGCGCTGTGGATCACCGCGCCGGGCCAGGCGGAGCTGCGTGAGACCGCCCTGCCCGCCCCCGGCCCCGATGACCTCTCGCTGCGCCTGCTGGCCAGCGGCATTTCCCGCGGGACCGAACGCCTGGTGCTGCATGGCCGTGTGCCGGATTCGCAGCATGCCGTGATGCGCGCGCCATTGCAGGAAGGCGAATTCGGCTTTCCGGTGAAGTATGGCTACTGCGCCGTGGGCGCAGCCGATGACGGCACACGCTATTTCGCCCTGGCGCCGCACCAGGAACGCTTCATCGCCCCACGCCATTTCTGCGCACCGCTGCCCGATGCGCTGCCCACACGCCGCGCCGTGCTGGGCGCCAATATGGAAACCGCGCTGAACGTGATGTGGGATGCGCGGCCCATGCTGGGTGAGCGCGCGCTGGTGATCGGCGCTGGCGTTGTGGGCCTGCTTTGCGCCTATCTGCTGGCGCGCATCCCAGGCGTGAACGTGACCATCACCGATATCGACCCGGCACGCGCCGGGATCGCGCAGGCCCTGGGCGCGCGGTTCGCGCTCCCCGCCGAGGCGCCAGCTGAGCAGGACCTCCTCATCCATGCCAGCGCCAGCGAGGCTGGCCTCTGCCTGGCGCTGGACCGCGCCGGCTTCGAGGCGCGTATCATCGAAGCCTCCTGGTTCGGCGCCGCGCGCCCTGCCCTGCCTTTGGGCGAGGCCTTCCATCAGAAACGCCTCACCATCGCATCGACGCAGGTGGGCAGCGTCTCGCCCAGCATGCGCGGCCGGCGCAGCCACGCGCAGCGCATGGCGCTCGCGCTCGAACTGCTGTGCGACCCCTGCCTGGATGCCCTGCTCGGCCCCTTCGTGGCGTTCGACGAGCTGCCCGCGCGCTATGCCGCGCTGCTCGACGAACCCGCGCTTTGCCCCGTCATCATCATCAAGGACCCCAGCTGATGTTCAGCCTGACCGTCGTGGACCACATCATGGTCGCGCATTCCTTCCGCGGCGCCGAATTCGGCCCGGCGCAACGCCTGCACGGCGCGACCTTCATCGTGGAGGCGGAGTTCCGCGCGCCAAAGCTGGACCATTTGCACCTGCTGATCGATATCGGCTTGGCGAAGGATGAACTCCGAAAAATCCTCTCCGCGCTGGACTACCGCAACCTCGACGAGGAACAGGTCTTCGCCGGCAAGAACACCACCACCGAGTATCTCTGCCTGCATATCCATGGCCTGCTGGCCGAGGCCTGCAAGGATGGCCGCATGGGGCCGGGCGGCGCGGGTGTTTCCGGCATCAAGGTGCTGCTGCGCGAGAGCCATATCGCCTGGGCCGCCTTCGAAGGGCCGGTGTGATGCGCCCCGTCGCCCTGTTCGTGCCCGCGCCGCTGGACGCGATCAGCGGCGGCTACCTGTATGACCGGCGGATCATCGCCGGTCTGCGCGGGCTGGGCCATCAGGTCAGCGTGCATGAACTCGCAGGCCGCCACCCGCTGCCGGATCTGGCCGCCGAGGCCGCAGCGAAGCACGCGCTGGACTCTCTGCCACCGGGCACCGCGCCGGTGATCGATGGCCTCGGCCTGCCGGCCTTCCTGCCCATGCTGGAAGCGCTGCGCGCACGCGACGCGACCGCGCTGATCCACCACCCCACAGCGCTCGAAACCGGCCTGGACCGGGACGCGCTGCGCGCCATTGAACTGGCGATGCTGCCGGCCATGCCGCGAATCATCGCCACCTCGCGCCTGACCGCCGCGCGACTGGCGGAGGAGTTTTCCGTGGACCCCGCGCGCATCACCGTGGTCGAACCCGGCACCGACCCCGCGCCGCGCGCGCGCGGTTCGCAGGGCGCCTGCCACATCATCAGCGTCGGCACGCTGGTGCCGCGCAAGGGCCATGACGTGCTGCTGCGCGCGCTGGCCCGCCTGACCGATCTGGAATGGCGCCTGACCATCGTGGGCGCCGCGCGCGACCCGGTGCACGCCGATGGTCTGCGCGCTCTGGCGGAGGAGCTGGGCGTCGCCCAACGCGTCACTTTCGCCGGCGAACTCGAAGGCACGGCACTCGAAGCCGCCTATGACAGCGCCGACCTTTTCGCGCTGGCCACCCACTGGGAAGGCTACGGCATGGCCGCCGCCGAGGCACTGGCCCGTGGCCTGCCCTGCGCCATCACCTCGGGCGGCGCGATCGCCGATGTCGTGCCCAAGCCCGCCTGCGTGATGGCCCCGCCGGGCGACCACAACAGCCTCTCCCGCGCGATGCGCCGGCCCATCTACGACCCGGCCCTGCGCGCCGAGATGGCCGCCGCCGCCTGGGAAGCGGGCCAATCCCTGCCGCGCTGGGAAGACCGAGCCAACCTCTTCGCGAGTGCCCTCTCATGACCGAAAGCTTCGACGGCGACTGGCTGGAACTGCGCGAACCCTTCGATGCGATGGCGCGCGACATGGGCCTTGCCGCGCAGCTTTCCGCAGCCCTCCCCGCCCGTCCGCGCATCCTGGACCTGGGTGCGGGCACCGCGAGCCTGACGCGGTGGCTCGGCCACGCCATCGGCCGCGCCCAGGCCTGGACGCTGGTGGATGCCGACCCCGAACTCATCACCCGCGCCTTCGACACGCTGGCCGAGCGCGCCGATCTGATCGGCTGGGCCAGCAGCTTCCCCAACAAGCGCACGCTGCTGATCCATGCCCCGCACGGTGCCTGGCGGATCGAGGCGCTGCTGACCAACCTGGCGCTCGCGCCACACGGCCTGCCGCTGCAGCAGATGGACGCCGTGGTGTGCAGCGCGCTGTGCGACCTGGTCAGCGAGGATTGGATCACCCGCATGGCCGAAGCCTGTGCCGCGCGGCGTATCCCGTTCTATGCAGCGCTGAACACGAGCGCGCCAGCGCGCTTCAGCCCGCCGCATCGGGGTGACGCATTTGTGCGGCGCGGTTTCATGCGCGACCAGTTGCGCGACAAGGGTTTTGGCGGCCGCGCCTTGGGCGACGCCGCGCCCGCCGCCATCGCACGCGCCTTCGCGGCCCATGGCTACACGGTACACAGCGCGCCAAGCCCTTGGCGCATCGGCCGCCTCGATGGCGAGATGGCCGAGGCGCTGTCCAGCGGCATGCTGCAAGCCGCAGCCCGCCACGAACGCACGGCCGCGCGCGTGCTGGACGCCTGGGCCGAAGCCCGCGCCGACCAGATCGAAGCCGCGCGCCTGAGCATCCTGGTCCCGCACCGCGACGTGCTGGCCCTGCCGCCCGGAGCATGATCCGCAAAGGCGGCATCGCCGGCGCGGTGAATCATGCTCTCACAACCACCACAGCATGATCCTGTGTTGCGGGATCATGCCGTGGTGGTTGAACACCGCGCGCGGCCTGCGCATAACACCATGACGAACGCATCGAGGCAGTGATGAGCGGACCCTACACGATCGAAGGCAGCACCGGCCCCTGGGAGGTCGTGGTGGGCCTGGAAGTGCATGCGCAGGTGACTTCGCAGGCCAAGCTGTTTTCGGGTGCGGCGACGGAATTCGGCGCGGCGCCCAACAGCCAGGTCAGCTTCGTTGACGCGGGTTTTCCGGGGATGCTGCCGGTGATCAATGGCGAGTGCGTGGCGCAGGCGGTGCGCACGGGGCTTGGGCTGAAGGCGGAAATCCACCTCTGGTCCCGCTTCGACCGCAAGAATTATTTCTACGCCGACCTGCCGCAGGGCTATCAGATCAGCCAGTTCGCGCACCCCATCGTGGGCAAGGGCGAGGTGGAGATCGAGCTCTCCGACGGCACGCGCAAGATGATCGGCATCACGCGGCTGCACCTGGAGCAGGATGCCGGCAAGTCGATGCATGACCAGCACCCGGCCAAGTCCTTCATCGACCTGAACCGCTCGGGCGTCGCGCTGATGGAGATCGTCTCCGAACCCGACATGCGCAGCCCCGAGGAGGCTGGCGCCTATCTCGCCAAGCTGCGGCAGATCCTGCGCTATCTGGGTACCTGCGACGGCAATATGGATGAAGGCTCGATGCGTGCCGACGTGAATGTCTCGGTGCGCCGCGCCGGCGAGGACTACCGCACGCGCTGCGAGATCAAGAACGTGAACTCCGTGCGCTTCGTGATGCAGGCGGTGGAGGTGGAGGCGCGGCGCCAGATCGAGATCTGGGAAGCGGGCGGCACGGTGGATCAGGAAACCCGGCTGTTCGACACCGCGCGTGGCGTGACGCGCAGCATGCGCTCCAAGGAGGATGCGCATGATTATCGCTACTTCCCCGATCCGGATCTGCCGCCCCTGGTGCTGGAACAATCCTGGGTCGATCAGCTGAAGGCCAGCCTGCCGGAACTGCCCGATGAACGCCGCGCGCGCTACGTCGCGATGGGGCTTTCGACCTATGACGCGCATGTGCTGACCATCGAGCGCGAGACCGCGATCTTCTTCGAGGAAATGGCCCGCGGCCGCGATGCGAAGCTGGCCGCCAACTGGCTGACTGGCGACTACTTCGCGGCCCTGAACCGGCTGAAGCGCACCATCCAGGACCCGCCGGTTCCCGCCGCCCATATGGGACAATTGCTCGACTTGCTCGCGGACAACACGATCAGCGGCAAGATCGCCAAGGATGTCTTCGAGATCATGCTGGAAACCGGCCAGGCGCCGGCCGCCATCGTCGAAGAGCGTGGCATGAAGCAGGTGACCGACACCGGCGCGATCGAGGCTGCGGCCGCTGCCGTGCTGGCTGCTAACCCGGACAAGCTCGCCGAGTTCCGCTCGGGCAAGGACAAGCTGTTCGGCTTCTTCGTCGGCCAGACGATGAAGGCAATGGCAGGCAAGGGGAACCCGGCACTGGTGAACGATGTGCTGAAGAAACTGCTAGGCTGAGTCGCCCGCGACAAAGCCAGACGCCCAGGCCCATTGGAAATTATAGCCGCCAAGCCAGCCGGTCACATCCACGGCCTCTCCCACCACGAAAAGGCCGGGCACATCGCGCGCCTGGCAGTCGCGCTGGTGCAAGGCGCGCGTGTCAACACCGCCGGCCATGACTTCGGCCTTGGCGTAACCCTCTGTGCCGGCGGGCGTCACGCGCCAGTCGCGCAGCATGTCGCCCAGCGCTGACAGCGCGCGATCCGGGACATCCGCCATGGGTCGCGCAGGCAGATGCGCTGCCGCCAGAGCCTGCGCCAGGCGCGCGGGCAGGAAGGCGCCAAGCGCCGTCTGCGGCTGTATGCGCG
This sequence comes from Acetobacteraceae bacterium, assembly GCA_027483125.1. GTDB lineage: Bacteria > Pseudomonadota > Alphaproteobacteria > Acetobacterales > Acetobacteraceae > Rhodovarius. The sequence goes on from JAIXVH010000232.1 coordinate 7,621, forward strand.
GCTGCTCGCGCTTGGCGCGCAGCAATGCCGCCGCGCCATCGGGCATCAGGCTCAGCGCGACATCACCACCCTGCCAGTAGGAACTGATTTGCAGGATGGCCGGCCCCGACAGGCCGCGATGGGTGAACAGCATCGCCTCTTCGAAGCGGCGCTTGCCAATGGCAGCGGTGATGGGCAGCGACACGCCCGCCAGAGGTTGCATGAGTTCCAGCAACGCGCCATCGAAGGTCAGGGGCACCAGCGCCGGGCGCGGCGCCACCAACGGCAGGCCAAATTGCCGCGCCACGCGCAGCGAAAAATCCGTCGCCCCCATTTTGGGAATGGACAGCCCACCTGTCGCGAGCACCAGCGCCGGCGCGCAGACCAGCCCGCGCGGTGTCTCCACGCTGAACGCATCGGCCCGCGTCACCGCGCCAATGCGCTGCCCCAGGCGCAACTCCACACCCGCAGCCGCGCATTCATCCAGCAGCATTTGCACGATCGCGCGTGCCGAGCCGTCGCAGAACAATTGCCCGAGCGTCTTCTCGTGAAACGCAATGCCGTGCTTGCGCACCAGCGCGATGAAATCCGCCGGCTTGTATTGCGCCAGCGCCGATTTCGCGAAATGCGGATTGGCGCTGATGAAGCGGTCCGGCGCGCAATGGATGTTTGTGAAATTGCAGCGCCCGCCGCCGGAGATCAGGATCTTCTTGCCCGCCTCCTCCGCATGGTCCAGCACCAGCACGCGCCGCCCGCGCTGGCCGGCGCGCATGGCGGCGAACATGCCAGCC
>JAIXVH010000397.1 GCA_027483125.1 Acetobacteraceae bacterium
ATGGACAGCCTGACGCTGGCGATCTCCCAGGGCTCTCTGCGGCGCGGTTCGGCCGCGGTGTATCTGCCGGTGCATCACCCGGAAATCGAGGAATTCATCGAGATTCGTCGCCCGACCGGTGGCGATCCGAATCGCAAGGCGCTGAACCTGCACCACGGCATCCTGGTGTCGGACGCCTTCATGCGCGCGGTGGAAGCCGATGAGAGCTGGGCGCTGCTCTCGCCCAAGGATGGCGCGGTGGTGCGCACCGTCTCGGCGCGGTCGATCTGGATCCGCATGCTGACTGCGCGCATCGAGACCGGCGAGCCCTACATCATCTTCTCCGACGCGGTGAACAATGCCCGGCCGGAACACCACAAGCTCGCGGGGCTCGAGGTCAAGACCTCCAACCTGTGCAGCGAAATCACCCTGCCGACGGGCCGCGACCATCTGGGCGAGGACCGCACCGCGGTGTGCTGCCTGTCGTCGCTGAACCTTGAGACCTGGATGGAGTGGAAGGACGACAAGAACTTCATCCCCGATGTGATGCGCTTCCTGGACAATGTCCTGCAGAACTTCATCGATACCGCGCCAGACAGCATGGCCAAGGCGCGCTATTCGGCGATGCGCGAGCGCTCGGTGGGCCTCGGCGTCATGGGCTTCCACAGCTTCCTGCAGGCGCTGAACGTGCCCTTCGAAAGCGTGGTCGCGAAGGTGTGGAACAAGAAGATGTTCAAGCACATCCGCGAACAGGCGGATGTGGCCAGCCGCGTGCTGGCCGAGGAACGCGGCCCCTGCCCGGACGCCGCCGAATACGGCTTCATGGAGCGGTTTTCCAACAAGATGGCGATCGCGCCGACGGCGTCGATCTCCATCATCTGCGGCGGTGCCTCGCCCGGCATCGAGCCGGTGGCGGCCAACGTCTACAACCACAAGACGCTGTCCGGCAGCTTTATCGTGCGCAGCCCGCATCTGCAGAAGGTGCTGGCCAAGCATGGCCGCGACGACAGCGACACCTGGACCAGCATCACCGTCAACAAGGGCAGCGTGCAGCACCTGGAATTCCTCACCGACCAGGAACGCGCCACCTTCAAGACGGCCTTCGAACTCGACCAGCGCTGGGTTGTCGAACACGCCGCCGACCGCACGCCCTATATCTGCCAGGCGCAGTCGCTGAACGTGTTCCTGCCCGCCAATGTCCATAAGCGGGACCTGCACCAGATCCACCACATGGCGTGGAAGCGCGGCGTGAAGTCGCTCTACTACTGCCGCAGCCTGTCCATCCAACGCGCCGACGCGATCAGCGAAAAAGCGGTGATGGTGCAGACCAAGCGCGATGTGGACGAAGCCGCCGCGGCCGCGGCAACTGCGGCGGGCACCGGCAACAACTACGAGGAATGCCTGGCCTGCCAGTAGGCGGGCTGCGCTTGGGGGCGTGAGGGTGGGCGAGGTGGTCATGGGGAAGGGCTTTGCCCTCCTCCATGACCACCCAGCCACCATCAAACACCCCATGCGAAATCCGCCATCGACAGGCTGGCCTTGGTCACGCCCACCAGGAAGATGGCGCTGTTGCCGCCGTCATAGCCGAGCTGCGTGGTGCCCGCGCTCTCCACCGCGCCGGCCAGCATGGCGTTGACCTGTGCTTCGGTCATGCCCTGCATCACGATGCGGTCGCCGCTGTGCCAGCCTTCGATGCGGTCGGCACCGCCGCGCGCGCCGAAGATGAAGCTGTCATTGCCCGCGCCGCCGATGAACACGTCATCGCCTGCACCACCGGTCGCGACCACGCCATTGGTCGTCATGGCCGAGGCATCCAGCGTCAGCGCGCCGGCCAGCATCTGCACCGCCACTGGGCCGCTGAAGGCAGCGCCCGCGGCATCGCCCAGGCGGGCGGTGACACGCGCGCCACCGGCAAGAGCATCGGCGCTCAGGATCAGCTGCTCGATGCCGCTGACATTGGCGAACATCGCATCGTTCAGCATGCCGCCGCCGCTGACCAGCACGCTGTCATAGCCGGTGCCGCCATCCAGCAGTGCCTTGGCGGCGAAGCCGCCGATCGAGCCGAACTGGAAGCCATCCGCCCCCAGCCCACCGCGCGCGGTATCGCCAGCGCCCAGGCTGCGGAACAGGTCATCGCCCGCGCCGCCCACCAGCGTATCGGCGCCGGCCGTGGCGTAGACATCCACAGCACCCGCCGTCATCGCGCCGGCCTGCACATTCACCGCGGTGCCGAGCGGCGCGGTGACGGTGACGCGGCCCGAGAAGGCCGCGGCCGCGATGTTGCCCAGCACAGCGCTCTGCACGCCGGCGCCCGCCAGTTGCAGGTGCTCCATGCCGGAGACATGCGCGAAGGCGGCATCGGTGATGCTGTTGCCCGGGTCCAGCTTCAGCGTGTCGAAGCCCGCGCCGCCATCCATCTCCGTCACCGCGGCCACGGCGGCGGCGTCGCGCATCCAGATGGTGTCCTGGCCCGCACCGCCGCGCAGCACATCCGCACCGCCCTGGCCCACCAGCCAGTCATCGCCCGCACCACCCACCAGCGTATCGCCGCCCGTCGTGCCGTAGAGGATGACGCAGCCATAGGGCACCGCGGCGGCGTTGAAATGCACGCTCGCCGCATTCGGCGCCGAGAGGGTGATCTGCCCATTCGCCGCGCCAATCGCCGCCAGGCCCAGGGTTGCGGTGACGGCACCAGTTGCCTGCATCACCACCGCCTCGATGTTGGACTTGCCGGCGAAGGCGCCATTGGCCAGCGCGGTGATGCCCGCGCCCAATTCGATCGTATCCGTGCCCGCGCCCCCATCGAGCTGCGCCGAGGCGAAGATCGCGGCCGAGGAGAAGATCATGCGGTCATCGCCGCCACCAGCCTGGATCAGCATCGCGCCATCGCCGGCGGTGAAGACATCGGCCCCCGCGCCGCCGAAGGCGGTCAGGCCATGCGTCGCCGTCACCTGCAAGGATGCATTGGCGCCAAGCGCGGTGCCGTCCACGCCCAGCAGCGTGGTATTGGGCGCGACCACCTTGACCACACGGCCAACAAAGGCGTTGGCATCAGCCGCGCTGAAGGTGGCGGACAGCGGCGAATGGCTGGCCGTCAGGCGCAATTCGGTCAGGCCCGAGAGATGGTCCAGCGAACCCGCGCCCAGATTGTCGCCGGTCAGGTCCACGATGGTGGTGCCCGGCAGCATCGCGCCCACCGCAAGCTGTCCGCTGGTCACGAAGCTGGTGACCGGGCCAGGCCCCGCGCCGCCACCATGGCCGCCGCCGCCCGAGCCATCGGGGATCAGCCCGAACATGATGGGCTTGATGGCGTTGACCTTGTTCTGGTTGGCCGAGCTCCAGTCATCGGCGAGAATCCCGCCGGTATCGCCGGAATTCGGGTTCCAGGACCACCAGGCCCAGGACATCGGCAGCTGACCGGGGGCCAGGTCGCTGTCGCCGTCCAGGTCGAAATCCCCGCCCAGATATTTCGTGATGGAGGACAGCCAGCCGAGGTCCAGCGGGTCCACCATCTTGCTCCCCCACTCGCCCAGCAGGATCGGCGCGATGCCCTGCTCGAAGATGAAGCCCCAGTGTTCGCGGAAGATCTCGTCCATGTTGTTGGGGAAATCGCCCGCACGGAACCAGGGCTGCGGGAAGACGCTGTTGGGGTAGTCATGCGGCGAATAGACCAGCTTGTTCGGCACATCGAGCCGCACGGGATGCGTCGCTACACCCTTGAGATTGCCGCCCCACCAGTAGTTGGAACCGCCCGCCGTCTCGACCCCTTCGACGATGATCAGCCATTCCGGCGCCACATCCAGGATGGCATTGCCGATTCGCTCGGCGGCCAGGCGCCAGTCCAGCGCGCCGCCATCGCCCCAGCTCGCATTGTGCGGCTCGTTGTGCAGATCCGCGCCGATGACCGTGGGGTTGTCGCCATAGCGGTTGGCCAGCATCACCCAGTTCTGGATGACCTTGGCTTCCGGATAGGCGTCGGTGAACCACAGCCCGTTGCCGTTAGGCCCCGCGCCGGCATCATTGCGATGGTGGTCGAAGAAGATGCGCAGGCCGACCTCACCCGCATACTCCACGATCTTGTCGTAGACCTGCAGCACCGACAGGCCGCGCAGATCCGGGTTCAGGAAGAAGTCGATGCCGTTCGGCACCTTGCCCGGCTCCAGCGCCTCATCCGAATAGGGCAGGCGGATGGTGTTGAAGCCCAGCTCCACCATCTGCTCCAGCATGTCCTTGTAGGAGCGGCTCCAGAGGCCGTGCGGGACATAGGTGTTGGTCTCGCCGCCGAACCAGGAGGTGGCGTTGATCTGCACCGGCTGGCCAGCGGCGTTGATGATCTGGTTGCCCTGCGTCGAGAGCCAGCCGGAAGGCCCCGCACTTTCGGTGATGGTCGCGGTGGCATTGACGGTGGGCGGCACCGCGCCGGCGGGCTTGGTGATGGCGAGCTGGAAGCTCTCCGCGCCCTCGGCCAGCGCATCGGACAGGATGGGCACCAGGATGGTCTTGCTGGTCTCGCCCGGTCCGAAGGTCATGCTGCCGGAGGCGGCGGTGTAGTCGGAGCCGGCGCGCGCCGTGCCGTCCACCGTGGCATAGCTGAAGGTGATGGGCTGCGCGGAAGCGGCCGTCAGATTCACGGTGAAGGCGGCGTTCTGCACGCCAGCGGCCGGTTCGCGCAGCGTGATGTCGGAGACGATGATGTCCGGCGGGCCGGCCGGCGGCGTGATGGTCAGCAGGCCTTGCGCATCCGACAGCGTGGCGCCCTGCGCATTGGTCAGGTTGACCAGCAGCGTCTCGGCGCCCTCGGTCACGGCATCGGCCAGCACCGGGATGGAGATGGTCTTCTGCGTCTCGCCGGGTGCGAAGGTCAGCGTGCCGCTGGCGGCGGTGTAATCGCTGCCCGCGGTGGCGGTGCCATTCGCCGTGGCCCAATCCACCTGCACCGCGATGCTCGCGGCCGCCGAGAGGCGGACGATCATCTGCGCTGCCGCCGAAGCCGAGAGCGGTTCGACCAGCTGCGCATCCTGGATGGTGATGCCCGGCAGTATGCCGCCCGCCCCACCGCCCGAGACCGCGAGGTTGGTCAGCTGCGCCGAGGCGCCGGCCGCCTGGAAGCCGAAGCTCGTGCTGCCGCCGGCGATGATGTTGCCGTTGTAATCCAGGTTGGACAGCGTGTAGCGGTTGCCCACCTGCGACACGACGCGCGCGTTCCAGACATTCACCAGGCTGAAAGGCGCATCGAAGGTCACGGTCCAGCCTTGGGTGCCGCTGGTGGAACCCACGGCGACATCGGCCACGAAGCCACCAGCCCATTCGCTGCGGATCGTCGCGTTCACGGATTGCGTCATGTCAGTCCCCAAGAAGCAGTTTGCTGGGGTCAAAATATCCAGGCGCACGCAATTGCGAAGGCCGAAAACCAGGGCTTTGCTTAAACTCTACTGACGATCTACTTGCCCGATATTTGCCGACACATCACGACAACAGACAACCCTGGGTTGTCGGGCGGTGTGTCAGGGCGCGTCGGGCATGTCGCGCACCGTCGACACGAAGGCCCTGATCAGCCCGGCATCCTTCACACCGCGCTCGCGCTCCACCCCTGAGGAGACATCGACCCCGGGCGCGCCGGCGGCAAGGATGGCGCGCTTCACGTTGTGCGGCGTCAGGCCGCCGGCCAGCAGCCAGGGGCGTGGCACGGTCACACCGGCCAGCAGCGACCATTCGAAAGGATGCGCATTGCCGCCAGGCAGGGGTGCATCCGGCGCGGGCTTTGCGTCCAGCAGGAAGCGATCCACCACGGGGGCGTAGTCGGCGAGCGCGTCGAGGTCGGCGCGGGTGGCGATACCGATCGCCTTCATCACCGGCAGGCCGAATCGCGCGCGGATCTCAGCGCAGCGCGCCGGGCTCTCGCTGCCATGCAATTGCAGGATGTCCAGCGGCGCGGCGGCCAGGGTTTCGGCCAGCTGCGCGTCATCGGCATCCACGAAGAGCCCGACACACAGTGGCCCACTGCGCAGGCCCGCCAGCAGCGCGCCCGCCTGCGCCGGCGCGACCGCGCGCGGCGAGGCCGGGAAGAACACGAAGCCCAACATATCGGCCCCCGCGGCCACCGCGGCATTAACCGCCACGGCATCCTTTAGGCCACAAATCTTCACATGCAGGTGATGGTGGAGCGGCATTCGGCTATGGATGCGGCAAGCGAGCCGCTCGTGGCAAGGGGCGTTGCATTGCGGCGTCCGGCGACACGGTCTAAGGCGACGCCTTCTTTCCGGGTCCGGACGAACCCAAAGGAATAACGATGAAGCGTGCGTTGATCACTGGCGTGACGGGGCAGGATGGTGCCTACTTGTCACAATTGCTGTTGGGCAAGGGCTACAAGGTGTATGGTTTGCTGCGCCGTTCCGCCTCGGCGGATGTGGTGGGAGAGCGGCTGCGCTGGCTCGGCATTCTGGACCAGGTTGAGCTGGTCGATGGCAACCTGACCGACATTTCCTCCCTGATCCGCGTGATCCAGCAGAGCGAGCCGGACGAGGTTTATAACCTCGGCGCGCAGAGCTTCGTGAAGGCGTCCTGGAACCAGCCGCTGCTGACCGGCAATGTCACCGCGATCGGCGCGGGCAACATGCTGGAAGCGGTTCGCCTGGTGCGGCCGCAGGCGCGCTTCTACCAGGCGTCTTCGAGCGAGATGTACGGGCTGATCCAGGAAGCGCACCAGAACGAGAAAACGCCCTTCTACCCACGCAGCCCCTACGCGGTGGCGAAGCTGTATGCCCATTGGCTGACAGTGAACTACCGCGAGAGCTTCGGCCTTCATGCCTCCAGCGGCATCCTGTTCAACCACGAAAGCCCGCTGCGCGGCATCGAGTTCGTGACACGCAAGGTCACCGACGCTGTGGCGCGCATCAAGCTTGGCCTGGCGCGCGAACTGCCCATGGGCAATCTGGATGCCACTCGCGACTGGGGCCATGCGCGCGATTATGTGCGCGGCATGTGGCTGATGCTGCAGCAGGACACGCCCGATGATTATGTGCTGGCCACCGGCCGCACGGTCAGCGTGCGCGAATTCTGCCGCCTGGCCTTCGCGCATGTGGGCCTGAATTACGAGGATTACGTCCGCGTCGACCCCGCCTTCCTGCGCCCGGCCGAAGTGGATGTGCTATTGGGTGACCCGGCCAAGGCCAAGCAGGCACTGGGCTGGAGCGCAGATGTGGCTCTGGAGCAGCTGGTGGCTGAAATGGTGGAAGCCGATCTGGCGCGACACACGGCACGAGGCTGACCCATCATGACCGAGACGAAACGCCCGCGGCTCGCGATCATCTCGTCCTGGAACGACAGCTGCGGCAATGCCTCCTACACCTATGTCCTGAAGAAGGAATTCGAGAGGCATTATGATGTGGAGGTGCTGGGCCTCGACCTCTATCTGCTGAAGCAGACCGGCCGCATCTTCCGCCGCCGCGCCCGCCAGCACATCCAAGAGATGGCCGCGAAACTGCGCGAATTCGACTATGTGAACATGCAGTTCGAGGCCGGGCTCTACGGCGCGACCATCCATGACATCTGGCGCAATGTGCGCACGCTGATGGATGCGGCGCCGAACCTGATCCTGACGATGCACCGCATCGACACCGAAAACAATTCGCTGCTGAAGGACATCGTGCTGTCCTTCGTGACCTTCTCGGTCCGGCCGCTGCGGCAGCGGCGTTCGCTCTACAATTACGCCTGGCTCTACAAGAAGATGATCTTGCACGTGCGCAAGCTCGCACGGCGCAAGAATGCGTGGATCAAGGTGCACACCAAGCGCGAGAAGCGCATCGTCGAGGACTTCTTCGACTTCCAGGGCGTGATGGACGCACCGCTGGCCTTCCTGGACGCGCAGGAACGTGACCGCGTGCTCGCCGACGTGCAACCGCAGGCACTGCGCGAACGCTACAACCTGCCCGCTGATGCCAAGGTCATCGGCGCCTTCGGCTATATCGCCAACTACAAGGGCTTCGAGGATCTGATCCGCGCGCTGCGCCTGCTGCCGGAGAACTGGTACCTGCTGGTGGTGGGCAGCCAGCACCCGCAATCCATCAAGCCCTGGACCAATGTGGACGCCTATCTCGCCAAGTTGCTGCTGGAGATCGAGACGCCGCTGGCCCGCCAGTTCGACCTGCTGCCGCGTGACCTGCGCGGCCGACTGCAGATCGACGCCGATCTGGGCGCCTTGCAGGGCATCGTGCCCGACGGGCCGAGCCTGACCGATCGCGTCCGCTTCGTCGGCAATGTCGATGATGACGAGTTCACCTTCATGCTGCGCAATTCCGACGCGGTGGTGCTGCCGTATCTGGAAGTGGGGCAGAGCATGTCCGGCGTGATCGCGCTGGCCATCGAAAGCGGGGCGCGGCTGTTCTGCTCGAACAACCTCTCCTTCGCCGAGGCGCGGCGCTACTACGGAGATGTGTTCTCACGCTTCGACATGGGCAACTACATAGAGATCGCCCAGCGCGTGAAATACGACACCGCCGATTACAGCGCACGGCGGGAGGAGATGTTCCAGAAGTACAGCATCTCCACCCTGGTCGATCTGCAGCGCCGGATGTTCGAAGGAAGGGTTGGCTAACCCATGGATTGGTCCAGGGAACGAGTGATGATCACCGGTGCCGGGGGGGTGCTGGGCCATGCTCTGGCCCGCCAGGTGGCGGCCTTGAAGCCAGCGCATCTGGCCACCCCCGGTCGCGCCGATTGCGACCTGCTGGACGCGGCCGCCACACGCGCGATGTTCGAGGTGCTGCGCCCGACCATCGTCATGCACCTGGCCGGCCGCGTCTCCGGCGTGCAGGGCAACATGTCCTTCGCGGGGCAGGCCTTTCGCGACAACACGATCATCAACATGAACGTGATCGAGGCGGCGCAGCATGTGGGCGTGCGGAAATTCGTGGGCGCCGGCACGGTCGCCGTCTTTGCCGACCGCCCCGACCGCGCCATCACGGAGGACGATATCTGGCAAGGCCCGCCGCACGGCTCGGAAGCCGCCTATGCGCACGCCAAGCTCGGCATGCTGGCGCAGCTTCAGGCCTATCAGAAGCAATACGGCATGGACTACGCCTATCTGCTCTACACCAATCTCTACGGCCCGCATGACCGCTTTGATGAGCAATATGGCCATGTCGTGCCCTCGCTCATCTCGCGCTTCCATCGCCTGACGCGCGAAGCAGCGCCGGAACTGGTGGTCTGGGGCGATGGCTCACCGACGCGGGATTTCCTCTTCGCCGAGGACGCCGCCAGCGCCACCATCGCCTGCGCCGAAAAGGCGACCGGGCCGGTGAATGTCGCGACCGGTCATTCCATCCCGATCCGCAGCATGGTGGAGACGCTGCATCGCATCTCGGGCTTCCAGGGCAAGCTCGTGTGGGACACGACGAAGCCGCTGGGCCAGATGGTGCGCAGCTACGACACGCAGCGCCTGCGCGCCACCGGCTGGCAGCCGGCGCATACGCTGGAACAGGGGCTGCGAGCCACCTGGGAATGGTTCGAGACGGCGGGGCAGGTGCGGCGTTGAGTGACCGCTTGAGAATGCTGCCGGCTGAGCATCGGCGAGGAGTTTTTCGCCCCTGAAAGGCGCTGGGCGCGGCCGATGCTTGCTGGATGCCGCCGCATTGCATCCCGCTCTAGGCCGCGCTGCGATCCCACAAATTCGGCACCACCGCCGCCGTGTAGCCTGAGATGAATTCGCGCGCCGCACCCGTCGCCGGGTCGAACACCGACCGCCGGATCGCGCCGATATTCGCGCCATAGACATGGATGGAAATGCTGATGCGGTGGGCGAAGGCATTCTCCACCACATGGATGTCCTCGGCACCCGGCTCCACGCAGATCACCTCACCTGGCCGCAACCGATCCACCTGGCCTTCGCGCATGGGCACGCCAGGCAAGATGGTGGTCGAGACCTCCTCGCCGCGCAGCATGCCGACCAGGCCCCAGGTCATGTGGTTGTGCACCGGCGTGCGCTGCCCAGGCCCCCACACGAAGGACACCACCGAGAACCGCTCCAGCGGGTCGCAATGCAGCAGGTATTGCCGATAGCTCGGGCCCGGTTCGGCGAAGGCATCGGGCAGCCAGTCGTCATGACGCACCAGCGCGGCCAGCATGTCGCGGCCTTCGGTGAACCAGCGCTCCAGCGGTGGTGCGGCCTCGGCCAGGCGGGTCATGCCCTGGATGAAGTCGCGCAGGCGTTCGATGCGGGCCATGGTCTTATCGTCCCAGATGGAAGAAGTTGGTCACGCGCGTCATCGCATCGGCGCGCGCCGCAGGATCGGTGCCGTAATGCGCCACGCCATTGCCATTGGCCGTGAAGGCCAGGCCCGAGCGCGTGCGCAGCGGTGTATTGGGCGCATCGAAGCCGTGATGGGCGCCTGGATAGGCATGATAGGTGATGCGCTGCGGATCACGTGCGGCGAGCTGCGCGCAGGGTGCCGCGGGCGTCCAGTCATCGGCCTCACCGATCAGCACCAGCAGCGGTTGCGCGGGGCGCCACAGCCCGACGCGATTCACCGCATTGCAGCCGGGATAGAAGGCGATCATTCGCCCGATCGGCGCGGTCTGTGCCGCGCCAGCCGCCCACAGCACGGTCGAGCCGCCATGCGACCAGCCGACCACATCCACCGGCAGGCCTTGTCCGAAAGACTGCGCCGAGAGCCAGCGCGCGGCGGCCATGGTATCGGCCACACGTTCGCGGCCAGGAAGAATGCCTCGGCCGCGCTGCGTGCATTGCTCGCCCTCGCCACGGCTGGCGAAGCTGTCGGGCAGCAGGAAGGCGCGCCCGGCATCGGTGAAGTGCCGCGCCCAGGCCATGTACAGCGCGGTGGGCTGGCCATCGGCGCGACGGAAGCCGGCGCAGCCATGCAGGCCCAGCACAGCGGGGCCGCGCGGCGGGCCATCGGGCAGGAAGAGCTCGGCGCTCAGCGTCACGCCCTCAGGCCCGGGCAGGGAGATGGTGCGCTGCTGCATCGCGCAGGCCGGCGCGGCCACCAGCAGCATCAGGGCAAGCATCAGGCGCATCGTGCAAGGCTGCGCCGCCCCCGGCCGCCATGCAAGACAGGCTTCCACCGCCCGCCGCGCGGTGGCAGCATCCGCGGGTTGAGGAACCCGCACATGACAAGCCAGCACCCCGAGACCATCGCTCTCCATGGCGGCTCGCACCGCGCCGACCCGAATACGGGCAGCGTCGCCGTGCCGATCCACATGACGACGAGCTATCAGTTCAAGGACACCGGCCACGCCGCGCGGCTGTTCGGCCTGGCCGAGATGGGCAACATCTACACCCGCATCATGAACCCGACCTGCGATGCGCTGGAGACGCGCATCGCCGCGCTGGAAGGCGGCGTGGCGGCGCTGGCGGTGGGTTCGGGCCAGGCGGCCAGCACCTTCTGCGTGCTGAACCTGTGCCAGGCGGGCGATAATTTCGTGTGCTCGACCGACATCTATGGCGGCAGCTGGAACCTGTTCGCGAACACCTTCAAGCAGATGGGCATCGAATGCCGCTTCGTGGACCCGGCGGACCCGGACAATTTCCGCCGCGCCTCGGATGAACGCACCCGCTGCTGGTATGGCGAGACGCTGCCCAACCCGAAGCTGCAGGTGTTTCCCATTGCGGAAGTGGCCGCGATCGGGCGCGAGATGGGCATTCCGCTGATCATGGACAACACCGCCGCCCCCATCATCGCCAAGCCGCTGGCGGCGGGTGCCGCGGTGGTGATGCACAGCACGACGAAATTCATCGGCGGGCATGGCACGAGCATTGGCGGCATCGTGGTCGATGGCGGGAATTTCGACTGGGAAAAATGGGGTGACCGCTTCCCCACGCTGAACACGCCCGACCCCAGCTATCACGGCGCGGTCTGGACGCAGGCGGTGAAGCCGATGGGGCCGATCGCCTACATCATCCGCATGCGCACCTGCCTGCTGCGCGACGTGGGCGCGGCGATGTCGCCCTTCAACGCCTTCATGTTCGTCCAGGGCCTCGAGACGCTGCCGCTGCGCATGGAGCGGCATTGCGAGAACGCGACCAAGGTTGCGGCCTGGCTGGTGAAGCACCCGAAGGTGGCGAGTGTGACGCATCCCTCGCTGTTCACCGGCGAAGCGGGGCGGCGCGCGGCCACGCTGAAGGGCGGCTTCGGTTCGTTGATGGGCTTCGAACTGCATGGCGGCGCCGACGCCGGCAAGCGCTTCATTGAGGCGCTGACCATGTTCTACCACGTCGCCAATATCGGCGATGCGCGCAGCCTGGCGATCCATCCCGCCACCACCACGCACAGCCAGCTCAACGCGGAAGAACAGGCGATGAGCGGCGTGACACCTGGCTATGTGCGGCTGTCGATCGGCATCGAGCATATCGACGACATCATCGCGGATCTCTCACA
>JAIXVH010000432.1 GCA_027483125.1 Acetobacteraceae bacterium
GAGAGCCGAACGAATCGTGCGCGGAAATGACCCGTCAGACCGACCCGTCCAGTTTTTCAGCAGCCTGCTAGGGAGGTGGCGCTGGTTGTTCTGGGGAAGGATCGGGGAGCGAAGCTCAGCGATGCCCTCCCCCAAGGCTACCCACGCCCCCCCAATTACGCCGGATACCCTACCGCGTTCGCCGCCATCCCCTCGAACAGGGAAAACCCTCGCGCGCGCCAGGCGAAGACCACGTCATCCTCCGTGAAGAGCCGGAAGGGGCTGGTGCAGCGCGCCCATTGCAGGCTGCCGAGCAGGATATAATCCGCGTAATCCGGCGCCTCGCCGCCCAGCCAGGGCTGGCCGGCCAGTGCGGCGCGCAGCGGCCCGAACAGCTTGCGGAAGCCGATGATTTCCATCTCCCGCGCGCCCTGCACGGCTTCCAGCGTGGCACCGAACCGCGCCTCGCGCGTGGTGCGGAAATAGGCCTGGTCGGGTGGCGCCAGGCAGTCATGGATGTCCTTGACGATCAGCCGCGCCAAGGCCGGGTGCAGCACCGTATCCGCCCAGCTGTTGATGAAGCGCGCGAAGCCGCGATTGGCCCCGAACAGTGCCGGCGCGGGGTGCTTTTCCTCCAGCCATTCGGCGATGCGCCAGCTATCGGTGATGGTCTGCCCGCCATCCACCAGCACCGGCACCAGGCCCTGGCCGGAGAAGGCCAGGCGGTCCTTCTCGGTGAAGCGCCAGGGCATGCCCTCGGCGGCCAGGCCCTTATGCGCCAGCGCGAATCGGGTGCGCCAGCAGAAGGGTGAAAAGCGCCGGTCAGGGTCCGCGCCCGCCAATTCGTAGAGCAGCCTTGCCATGCGGTCCCCCCCGTTGCCTGCGCGCGACTTCCTGGTCATTGCTCTGCCACAACACGGGGGGCTGCGCCATGCGGACACAGGTGGGCATCATTGGCGCGGGACCGGCGGGGCTTTTGCTCGGGCGGCTGTTGCAGGCGCATGGCATCGATGCCGTCGTGCTGGAGGCGCGCTCGCGCGACTATGTCGAGGGCCGCATCCGCGCAGGCCTGCTGGAACAGGGCAGCGTGGACACGCTGACGCAAGCCGGCGTGGCCGATCGCCTGCACCGCGAGGGCCTGGCCCATGACGGGCTGGAACTGCGCTTCGAGGGCCAGAACCACCGTATCGACCTGGCCGCGCTGACCGCCAGGCGCGTGACCATCTATGGCCAGCAGGAGGTGGTGAAGGACCTGATCGCCGCCCGCCTGGCCGATGGGCTGCCGCTGTTGTTCGACGTGGCCGATACCGCCGTGCATGACATCGCAGGACAGCCGCGCATCAGCTTCACCCACAACGGCGTGGCGCAGGAACTGCATTGCGACATCATCGCCGGCTGCGACGGGTTTCACGGCATCTGCCGCCCCGCCATCCCGGCCGACAAGATGACCATCTTCGACCGCATCTACCCCTTCGCCTGGCTCGGCATCCTGGCCGAGGCGCGGCCGGCATCCCATGAACTGATCTATGCCCGCCATGCCGATGGCTTCGCACTCGCCACCATGCGCAGCGAGACATTGTCCCGCATGTATGTGCAATGCGCGCCGGATGAGGACCTCTCGCAATGGTCCGACCGGCGGATCTGGGATGCGCTGCATGCGCGCCTCGCCCGCGCGGGCCTGCCCAGCCAGGTCAATGAAGGCCCGATCATCCAGAAGGGGGTGACGGCGATGCGCAGCTTCGTGGCCGAACCCATGCGCTTCGGAAAGCTGTTCCTGGCCGGTGACGCAGCCCATATCGTGCCGCCCACCGGGGCCAAGGGCATGAACCTGGCGATCGCGGATGTGCGCGTGCTGGCAGCCGCGCTGGACGACTTCTTCCACGGACGCGGCGAAGGCCTGATGGATGACTACAGCCGCATCTGCCTGGAGCGCATCTGGAAGGTGCAGCGCTTCTCCTGGTGGATGACGCAGATGCTGCACCGCTACGACATGGGTGATGGCTTCGAACAGCGCGTGCAGACCGCGGAGCTGGCCTATCTCTGTTCCAGCGAGGCAGCACGCGCCACGCTGGCCGAGAACTATGTGGGCCTGCCCTACGCGGTGTGACTCAGAGCCTGACCCAGATGGGTCAGGCTCTCACTCCGGCTCGATGCCGGCGGCGCGGATCGCCTGGGTCCACTTCACCGTCTCGGCGCGCATGAAGGCGGCGGCTTCCTCGGGCGTGCCGGTCATCACCTGCATGCCCAGCGCCTCGCCCAGGCGCGCGCGCAGCGTCGCATCCTCAGAGGCGCGGCGCAGCGCGAGGTTCAGCCGCTGGATCGCCACCGCAGGCGTGCCCGCGGGCGCCACCAGCACGAACCAGGCGAAGAGCTCGTAATTGGGCAGGTTCGCGGCCTCGGCCACGGTGGGCACATCGGGCATCTGCGCGGAACGCGTGCGCGTGGTGACACCCAGCACCCGCAACTGGCCGCCCTGGGCCGGCGGCAGGATCACGGCCTGGTCGGCGACGAACACATCCACGCGCCCGGCGATCAAATCCTGCACCGCGGCCGGCGAGGCCCGATACGGCACATGCAGCATGCGGATGCCGGCCATGGAGGTCAGCATCTCGGACGCCACGCGCTGCGAGGCACTGGCCGAGGCATAGCTCAACCCATCGGGGCGCGCGCGGGCGGCGGCGATCAGCTCGGCGAGCGTCCGGTAAGGCGAATTGGCCGCGACCGCGACCAGCAACGGCACGGAGGCAATGGTGGAGATGGGCGCGAAATCCGCTTCCATGTTGAAGGGCACGCGGCGGAACAGCGCATTGGCGGCGGCATTGGTGGAGTTGGTGCCGAACAGGATGGTCATGCCATCCGGCGCCGCACGCGCCACCGCCTCGGCCCCGATCAGCCCCGAGGCACCGGCGCGATTCTCGACCACCACCGCATGCCCCAGCGTCTCGCGCATGCGCTCGGCGAACATGCGCGCCACCGTGTCGGTGGCGGAACCAGCAGCGAAGGGGACGATGGCGCGCACCGGGCCAGGCGGCCATTCCTGCGCCAAGGCCGGCACCGCCATGAGGGCAGGCAAAGCCAGAAGACTGCGACGATCCATGGGTTCGTTCCTCCAAAGGTTCGGGGCGCTTGGGTGATGCCGGTGGTCCTGGGGAAGGGCTTTGCCCTCCCCCAGACCCCCACCCACCAAGGGACACAATCCCTTGGATCCCATGAGTCTTTCGCCGGATTGGGGAGGGGGCATCCAGGGCGCGCCCGTCATCGAGGGCGCTCGCTGCCCCCTCCCCAAACCGGCGAATAACCCACACCGGGTCCAGGGGTCGTTGACCCCTGGTGGGGGGAGGTTTGGAGGGGGGCAAAGCCCCTCTCCAAGGCCCGCCGCACCACCCAACCGATCACGACCTTTGGATAGGCGTGCGCCCCGGTGCGCGCAAGGTCATCAGGGCGACGCCGGCCATGACCAGCGCGGTGCCCGCCACGGCCGCCCAGGGGAAGGCCTCGCCCAGCAGGAAGACGCCGATCGCAGCGCCGATCGGCACGCGCAGATAGGCCTGGGAGGTGGTGGCGACCACGCCCAGGGTTCGCAGCAGGCGGAACCAGATGACCGAGGCCGCGGCCGTGGAGAACAGCGCCAGGCCGAACAGCCCGAACCAGGCTGATGCGCTGGGGGTTGCGTTCCAGGGTGCTTCGAAGATCGCGCCCAAGGGCAGCAGCACGCACAGCCCCACGCATTGCGCGCCCAATGCCGGCACGATCGGGTCCTTGTCCTGGAAATTCGACAGGCCGGTATAGCCCGACAGCGCGAAGAGCGCGCCCGAGAACACGATGGCCAGCATGTGCCACAGCGAGCCGCCGCCCAGCCCCTGGTGGCCGACAATGGCCGCGACGCCGGCTATTCCCAGCGTGACGCCAAGCCCCTTGCGCCAACCCGGCGGCTCGGCACGGCGGAACAGAAAACCCAACAGGAAGGCGAAGATCGGCGAGGTGCTGGCCAGCACCACCGCCAGGGCCGACGCAACTTCCTGCGAGCCCCAGGCGATCAGCAGGAAGGGCGTGACCGTGGCCAGCGATGCCTGGATGCCGAAGGCCCGCCAGGATGCCGCATCGCGTGGCATGGTGATGCCGCGCAGCCGCATCACCAGGTACAGCACCACGGCCGCGATGGCGCAGCGCAGCCCGATGAAGGTCAGCGGCCCAAAGCCCTGCACGCCGAGATGGATGAAGGCGAAGGAAGACCCCCAGAGCACCGCCAGCACACCGAGCAGCGCCAATTCGAATCCGCGCCTTTCCATGCCGCCCATGGTTGCCGGTTTCGGCACGCAGGCCCATACCTTCATCCGAACGCCATACAGGAGAAGCGGCATGCCGGCCGTGCCAGACATCAGCCCCGAAGCCACCTGGGACGCTTTGCGTGATGACCCCATGGCGGTCCTGGTGGATGTGCGCACCGATGCCGAATGGAATTTCGTGGGCGTGCCGGATTTGTCGGACGCGGCCAAGCGCGTCGTGCTGATCCCCTGGCAGGTGTACCCCTCCATGCAGCTCAACGCGCAGTTCCTGGACATGATGGCGCGTTCGGGCATCACGCCGGAGCATCATGTGTATTTCCTGTGCCGCTCCGGTGCGCGCAGCATGTCGGCGGCGATGGCGGCCCAGGAACAGGGCTTCGGCCAGGTCTTCAACGTGGCCGATGGCTTCGAGGGGCCGGTCGGGCCGTCGGGCCATCGCGATGTCGCAGGCTGGAAAGCCGCCGGGCTGCCATGGACGCAGCGCTAATGCCGCGCCGATTCACGCCTTCGGCGACCGGAGCGGAGTGATGCCCGACGGCGCCCCACTGCCCGGCGAAGACGCGCTCACCACCCTGATCGGCCTGGTCGCGGACGATATGGAGGCGGTGAACCGCCTGATCGTGCAACGCATGGACAGCCAGGTCGTGCTGATCCCGCAGCTGGCAGCCCATATCGTGGCCGCCGGCGGCAAGCGCATGCGCCCGCTGCTGACGCTCGCCACCGCGCGCATGTGCGGCTATCGCGCCGGCCAGCGCCATGTCTGGCTCGCGACCTGCGTGGAGTTCATCCACACCGCCACCCTGCTGCATGACGATGTGGTCGATGAGAGCGAATTGCGCCGCGGCCAGGCCAGCGCCAATGCGCTGTTCGGCAACAAGGCCTCGGTGCTGGTGGGCGATTTCCTCTTCGCGCGTGCCTTCAAGCTGATGGTCGAGGATGGCTCGCTGGAGGTGCTCGACATCCTCTCCGGCGCATCGGCCACCATCGCCGAGGGCGAAGTGCTGCAGCTGATGACGCAGAACGACATCGCGACGACCGAGGCGCAGTATCTGGAAGTCATCAACGGCAAGACCGCGGCCCTGTTCGCCGCGGCCGCGCGGCTGGGCGGCGTGGTCGCCGAATGCGACGCGGCCGCCAAGGATGCGCTGGAGGCTTACGGGCGCAATATCGGCGTCGCCTTCCAGCTGATCGATGACGCGCTGGATTACGCGGCCGACCAGGCCGTGCTGGGCAAGACCGTCGGCGATGATTTCCGCGAGGGCAAGATCACCCTGCCCGTGCTGCTCGCCATGGCGCGCGGCGACGCGGCCGAGCGTGATTTCTGGAAGCGCACCCTGGAAGACCGCGAACAGACCGATGACGACCTGGCCCATGCCCAGGCGCTGATCGCCCGCCACGGCGCGCTGCGCGACACGGTGGAACGCGCGCGCGACTATGGGCAGGCGGCGCGCGAGGCATTGTCGGGCTTCGCCGATGGCCCGGAAAAACGCGCGCTGGATGGCTTGATCGACTTCTGCATCGCCCGCGCCCGGTAAAGGCTTTACACCTTCACAAGCCGTGTGTGTGAAGCGCTTACAGCTTCCTGGCCTTGCCGCGATTTCCACTCTTCACGCGCGGCCCGGCGACAGGGCATTGATCCTCCCGACTTCAGGAGGTTTCCATGCCCACACGCCGCGCCACCCTCACCGCCCTCTTCGCCGCGCCGCTCGCAGCGCCCGCGCTCGCCAATCCCTGGCGGCCGGACCGGCCCATCGAATTCACCGTGGGCTTCGGCGCCGGTGGCGGGACGGACATCGTCGCGCGGTTGTTCGCCCGCCACCTGGAGGCCCGCCTGGGCGTGCCGCTGACGGTGGTGAACCGCCCCGGCGCCGGTTCCGAACTGGGCATGGCGCATGTGGCGCGTTCGCGCCCCGATGGGCACGTGATCGGCCTGACCAACATGCCCGCCTTCGTGACCATCCCGGTCGAGCGCCGCGCGCAATACAACCTCGACAGCTTCGCCTTCATCGGCGGCATCATGAACGACCCGACGGGCCTGGTGGTGCGTGATGGCGGCCCGATCCGCGACGTGGCCGATCTGGTGCGCCGCGCGCTCGCGGACCCCGAGGGCATCACCGTCTCCACCTCCGGCATCGGCACCGATGACCATCTGCTGATGGCGATGATCAGCCAGGCCACCGGCGCGCGCTTCACCATCGTGCATTTCAACGGCGCGCCGGTGCAGCGCAACAACCTGATGGCAGGCCATGTGCAGGTGAACACCATGTCGGTGGGCGAGGTGATGCCGAACCCGGATGGCCTGCGCTTCATGGCCCATGCCGGCCGCAGCACCAACCGCTTCGCGCCCAATGTGCCGACCTTGTCGAGCCTCGGCCTCGAGATCGAGATGTATTCCGAGCGCGGCATCGTCATGCCGATCGGAACACCTTCGAATATCGTCGGCCGCATGCGCGAGATCGTGGCCGAGACCGCCGCCGACACCGCGACCATCGCCACCTTCGAGGCGCAGTTCATCGAACCGCGCTACGAAGCCGGCCCGCAATGGGAAGCGCGGATGCGCTACACCCAGAACCGCTATTCCGAACTGTGGCGCCGTGCGCCCTGGATCAACGCTTAGTTCAAGGCGCAACGCGCCTTGAACTAAGCGATTTTTGTGCCCTCAGACGCCGGGCGCGCGCTTTGCGCGCTTGGCTTTCGCCGCGCTTGAGGGGCGCTGAACCCTACGGCCTCATGGGCGGCGCCGGCCGCCTTGCGGCCGGATGCGCGCAAGGCATCGCTGTTCCTGGTCAGGGAGTACCGCCTGCTCACGCCAAGGGCGGGCTGCTCATCTCATCCAACGGCCAGCGCGGCCTCGGCGCGTGCTCCATGCCATCCGCATGGCCGGCGCGCAGATGCATGATGCCGGCCCAGGCGACCATCACCGCATTATCCGTGCAGTAGCGCAAAGGCGGCGCGATCAGCGGCAGGCCGGTCGCCCCCGCCAGCGCCGACCGCACCGCCTGGTTCGCGGCCACGCCGCCGGCCACCACCAGCGCGGTCGCGCCATCCATCATCGCCACCGCATGCCGCGCGCGATCGGCCAGAACCTCGGCCACAGCGGCCTGAAAGGCGGCCGCGACATCGGCTGCCGCAGCCCCCTTCACCAGGGCCTGCGCCACCGCCGTCTTCAGCCCCGAGAAACTGAAATCGCAGCCCGC
>JAIXVH010000024.1 GCA_027483125.1 Acetobacteraceae bacterium
CCGCGCCGTGGCGTGGAACCTGCCGGACCCGGTGCCGGTGCACCGCGAGCCGATCTACACGCCGCGCACCGACCTGGTGTCGCAGTATCCGACGCTGCCGGACCGGCGTGGTTTCCGCCTGCCGCATCTGGGCCAGTCCATCCAGGCGCGCTCGGCGACCGTCGCGCGCGATTTCCCGATCGTGCTGACCTCCGGCCGCCTGGTCGAATACGAAGGCGGCGGTGAGGAGACGCGGTCCAACAAGTGGCTCGCCGAGCTGCAGCAGGACATGTTCGTCGAGATAAACCCGCGCGATGCCGCTGCGCGCAACATCCGCGATGGCGGCTGGGTCTGGGTGCGTGGCCCGGAATCCAATGCCCGCGTGCGGGTGAAGGCGCTGGTGACCGAGCGTGTGGGGCAGGGCGTTGCCTTCATGCCGTTCCACTTCGCCGGCTGGTTCATGGGCGAGGACCAGCGCCGCAAATATCCGCAAGGCACCGACCCGATCGTGCTGGGCGAATCGGTGAACGCCATCACCACCTATGGCTATGACCCCGTGACCTTCATGCAGGAAACGAAGGTCACGCTGTGTCAGATCGTGGCCGCATAAGGGGAGACATAACAACCATGGCCCGTATGAAATTCCTCTGTGACGCCGATCGTTGCATCGAGTGCAACGCCTGCGTCACCGCCTGCAAGAACGAGCACGAGGTGCCCTGGGGCATCAACCGCCGCCGTGTCGTCACCATCAATGACGGCAAGCCCGGTGAGCGCTCGATCTCCATGGCCTGCATGCACTGCACGGATGCGCCTTGCGCGGCCGTGTGTCCGGTGTCCTGCTTCTACACGACCGCGGATGCGATCGTGCTGCACGACAAGGATCTGTGCATCGGCTGCGGCTATTGCTTCTTCGCCTGCCCGTTCGGCGCGCCGCAATATCCGCGCGTCGGCAACTTTGGCGGCCGCGGCAAGATGGATAAGTGCACCTATTGCGCAGGCGGCCCGCAGGAAGACAATTCCCGCGTCGAATACACGCAATACGGTGCCAACCGGATCGCCGAGGGCAAGCTGCCGCTCTGCGCCGAAATGTGCTCCACCAAGGCGCTGCTGGCAGGCGACGGCGACATGATCGCGACCATCTACCGCGAGCGTGTGCAGAAGCGCGGCTATGGCTCGGGCGCCTGGGGCTGGCGCACCGCCTATCGCATGACGGTGGCCGGCTGATGCGCGCGCTTCGTTTCCTTTCGTTGGCGCTCGCACTGAGCGTTGCCGCGCCGCTGCTGGCGCTCGCACTGGGTGTCTCCGCGCCGGCGCTGGCGCAACAAGGCACGCCGCGCGGCGTGGTCTCCGCCGAGGATCTGGAGGCAGCGACGCTGCGCCAGGGCGGCATCATCTCCGGCCGCATCACCATTCCCGATGCGGCGCAGGGCAACCTCATCCAGCCTGAGGGCAAGGCCTGGCGCGACTTCCACAATGTCACGCTGGCCTGGGTCGGCGGCATCGCCGTGCTCGGCATGCTGGGCGTGCTGATCATGTTCTACATGACCCGCGGCAAGGTCATGGTGAATGGCGGCATGTCGGGGCGCACCATTACGCGCTTCAACCTGCTGGAGCGCGCGAACCACTGGATGGTCGCGGGCAGCTTCATCGTGCTTGGCCTGACCGGGCTGAACCTGACCTTCGGGCGACATGTCCTGTTGCCGGTCGTCGGGCCCTATACCTTCACCGCAATCAGCGAGTGGGGAAAGATCGCGCATAACTACCTGTCCTTCCCCTTCACGCTTGGCATCGTCGTGATGCTGCTGCTCTGGGCGAAGGACAACATCCCCGGCCGCCTCGACATCGAGTGGTTCAAGAAGGGCGGCGGCATCGTCGGCAAGGGCCACCCGGACAGCAAGCGCTTCAACGCCGGCCAGAAGATGATCTTCTGGATCACCGTGCTGGGTGGCGCCGCGGTCGCGGTCTCGGGCTATCTGCTGATCTTCCCCTTCCAGGGGACGGATGTGGCGGACATGCAGCTTGCGCACATCATCCACGCGTTGATTTCGGTGCTGATGATCGCGGCGATCCTGGGCCATATCTACATCGGCTCGGTCGGCATGGAGGGCGCGTTTGACGCCATGGGTTCCGGCCAGGTGGATGTGAACTGGGCGAAGGAACACCACAACCTCTGGACGGCGGAACAGCTGGCCAAGGGGGGCGTTTCCGGCGCGCCGGGGGCGCAGGCCAAGCCGGCCGAGTAAGGCGCGGCGCAGTGTTGCAAGGCCCGGTCGGCGCAAGCTGGCCGGGCCTTTTGCATGCGCGCTTTCCTGGTAGAGAGGGCGCATGAAAGTCATTGGCCTCGCGGGTTGGAGTGGTGCTGGGAAGACCACGCTGATGAAGCGCTTGATCCCCGCCTTGATCGCGCGCGGGGTCAGCGTGTCCACCATCAAGCATGCGCACCATGCCTTTGATGTCGACGTGCCGGGCAAGGATAGCTGGGAGCATCGGCAGGCGGGTGCTGCGCAGGTGCTCGTGAGCTCCGCCAATCGCTGGGCATTGATGAGCGAACATCGCGGCGCGCCCGAGCCGACGCTGGCATTTCTGTTGACGCGCATGAACCCTGTCGACCTGGTGATCATCGAAGGCTTCAAGCGTGAGGACCACCCCAAGATCGAGGTGCATCGCGCAGCGAACGGCAAGCCCTGGCTGCACCCGGAGGATCCGCGGATCGTGGCCGTCGCGGCCGATGTCGCGCAGTCCCGGCTGCCGCAGGCGGCGCTTGATGATGTCGAGGCGGTGGCCACGCTCGTGCTGCGCTTCGCTGAACAGGCCCGCTGATGGCGCAGCTCTCCGACGATTGCTTCGCCTTTGGCGGCCAGCTGATGTCGGTCGAAGACGCCGCCGCGATGATCGCTGCGCGCGTCACGCCCCTGGCGGACCGCGAAGCCGTGCCACTGCACACAGCGCGCGGCCGCGTGCTGGCCGCGCCGCTGATCGCGCCCGGCCCCCTGCCGCCATTCTTCAACTCCGCCGTCGATGGCTACGCCTTTGCGTATGCCGCACTATCGCCAGCTGCCGAAACACGCCTGCCACTTGGCGGCCGTGTCGCCGCCGGCCAGGCCGCGGCTGCGCTTGCCCCCAACACCGCGATGCGCATCTTCACCGGCGCGCCCATGCCCGAAGGTGCCGACACGGTGATGATGCAGGAGGATGCGCAGCTCGATGGCGACGAGCTGATCCTGCCGCCGGGCCTGAAGCGCGGTGCCAATTGCCGTCCCGCCGGAGAAGATGTGCCGCAAGGCGCCGTCGCGCTGCCCGCGGGCACGCGACTGGGCCCCGCCGAGATCGGGCTCGCCGCAGCGCTGGGCCTGGACGCCCTGAACTGCACGCGCCCCCTGCGCGTTGGTGTGTTTTCCACCGGCGACGAGCTGGCCGCACCCGGTGGCCCGCTCGCTCCCGCGCAGACCTACGACTCGAATCGCTTCACGCTTTTGGCGCTGCTCGCCGGCCTGCCTGTGCGCGCGACCGATCTTGGCATCCTGCCCGATGACGCCGCGCGCACCCGCGTCGCGCTGGTCGATGCCGCGCGCGGCCACGACCTCTTGCTGACCTCCGGCGGGGTCTCGACCGGTGAGGAAGACCATGTCCGCGCGGCGATCGAGGCCGCGGGGCGCCTGGTCTTCTGGCGTCTCGCGGTCAAGCCTGGCCGGCCGGCGGCGATGGGCGTGGTGCAGGGCGTGCCGGTGCTGGGCCTGCCGGGCAATCCTGTCGCGGCCGTGGTGTGCTTCCTGCATCTGGCGCGGCCCTTGATCCTGCGCCTGGCGGGTGCGGCGCCCGAAATCCTGCCGCGCTTCCCCGCCATCGCTGCTTTTGCGCATCGCAAGAAGCCCGGTCGTCGCGAGTATCTGCGCGCGCGTCTTGTCCGCGAGGGAGCCGTGCTGCGCGCTGAGAAATTCAACCGCGAAGGTGCTGGCCTGCTGACCTCGCTCACCGAAACCGAGGCCTTCGTCGAATTGATGGAAGACCAGGTCGAGATCGCGCCAGGCACGTCCGTCCAGGTGCTGCCCTTCAGCGCGATCTTCTGACAAGCTGCCGCGCAGGAGGAACGACAATGACCGAACACCTGCTGCATGAACGCGACGGCGCCTTGCTCACGCTGCGCCTGAACCGTCCCGACAAGAAGAATGCGCTGACCGGCGCGATGTATCTCGGCATGGCCGATGGTCTGCGCGCGGCGGCGGCCGATGACAGCATCCGTGCCGTCATCATCGCCGGCGGCAGCGACTTTACCGCCGGCAATGACCTGGCCGATTTCGCACGCGCCGGTGATGGCGGCCCGCGTCCCGGTGCGGCCTTCGAGTTCCTGCAGGTGATCCGCAGCTTCCCCAAGCCCTTGGTGGCCGGCGTGCGCGGTGTTGCGATCGGCATCGGCACCACCATGCTGCTGCATTGCGACGTCGTGGTGACGGCGCGCGACGCCAAGCTGCAGATGCCCTTCGTGCGGCTGGGCCTGGTGCCGGAGGGCGGTTCCTCCGTGCTGCTGGCGCGACGCGTGGGTCAGGCGCGTGCGAATTGGTGGCTGTTGTCAGGCGAGGCGTTTTCCGGCGCCTCGGCCGCCGAAGCCGGCCTGGCGCTGGAGACGGTGGATGACAATGCGGTCGACGCCACTGCGCGTCGCTATGCCGAACAACTCGCGACCCTGCCGCCTGGCGCCTATGCCGAAAGCAAGCGCCTGTTGCGCGAACCGCAGGCCGTGGAACTGGAAGCGGTGATGGATGCCGAGCGCGCCGCCTTCTCCGCGCGGCTGCAAACGCCCGAGGCGCAGGCCATCTTCGCCGGTTTCTTCGCGCGCAAGGCGGGGTAGGGCCGGACACCGGGGCTGGCCAAAGCCGCGCCGCAGTGCCACTGCGGCGCCATGCCCACACCCACACGCCAGGCAGCACTCGCGCTGCTGACCGCCGTCCTGCAGGCTCGCCAGTCGCTGGAGGATGCACTGGAAGCCCAG
>JAIXVH010000128.1 GCA_027483125.1 Acetobacteraceae bacterium
CCACGCGCAGCAGCAATGTCGCGCCATCCTGCGGTGCTTCGTCACTGCCGCATGCGAGGGCCGACAGGTCTGGCAATGGGCCGCAGGCCAGCACGAAGGCTGCGCGGCCTTGCGGCACGATCGGCGCGCCGAGATGAAAATCGAGCCAGGCGCGGGCGTCTTCGCCAGCGTCATGCCACAGCGGCGTCTCGGCATCGCATAGCGCCAGTGCGACAGCGGCCATGGCAGGCGGCAAGGGCGCGGGCGCATCGGGCAGATCGCGCAGCGTGATGACCCGGCCAGGCCTGGACATGGCATCCATCACCGCCCGGAAGGCCGACTGCGCACCGAGGACAGGATCACGGAAGCCGGGCGCGATCATCGCATGGCCGCCAGAGTGAAGAACTGCACGCGCGTGGCCGCCGCGCGCCGGGCCTGGATGTCCCGCTCCCTGCACTGCGCTTCCGCCAGGGGTTCCACGACGTGTCGCAGCAGGGCCGCGCGCAACGCTGGCAGCTGCAGCCCGGCATCGATGGCGGCTGCGAGTTCGGCATGCTCCGCATCTCGGCCCAGGACCGTGGCATGGCCCATGCCGCCGCCCTGCATGGTGACGGTGCAGCGCGTCGCGGTGGTTTCCATCAGGTTGAACGCCGCGCCATCACCGCCAGCCCGGCCGCGCAGCATGATCAGCCCGGTCTCGGGCCCGCGCAGCCTTTGCCAGGCGGGCAGGGCGGGGATGGTGGCCAAGGCGTCGCGCAGGGGCTGCGCACCGGCACGGGCCAGCACTGCCATCCAGGCCCTGCGGTCGTCGATCGTGAAGTCTGGATGTACGGTCATGCGGATGTCTAGACAACATCACGGGGCGCCATTACCGTCAACCCTGATGATCGCACCCGGAGGTCCGGTTTTGCTTGAAACTTCGATGACGCCTGCACCCCTGCCGCGCGGCGAAGGCGTAGCCTTGTGGCGGCAGATCGTCGCCAGGCTCGAGGCCCATATCGCGGCGGGCGAACTGGTGGCCGGCGCCCGGCTGCCCACCGAAGCCGCCTTGTCCGGAACCTTCGGCGTCAACCGCCACACCATCCGCCGCGCCATGGAGGAACTGGCCGGCCGGGGCCTGGTACGGGTGGAGCAGGGCCGCGGCGCCTTCGTCGCCGAGGATGTGGTCGAATATCCCCTCGGCAGCCGCACGCGTTTCACCGAGAACATCCGCGCCCAGGCGCGCGAACCGTCAGGCCGCATTCTGCGCATGCGCGAGGTCGAGGCGGAGGGACGCATCGCGGAATTGCTGCGCGTGCGGCGCGGCCGACCGCTGCTGGTGGCGCTGCGGCTGGGCATGGTGAATCGCCGGCCGGTGGTGCTGGGCCATCACCACCTGCCGCTGCATCGCTTCCCGCGCGCCCGCGCCCTGTTGCAGGCCAACCCGTCCATCACCGCGATGTTCGCCGAACATGGTCTGCAGGATTACAGCCGCCGCATCACCCGCATCACCGCGGCCATGCCCACCGCCGAGGAGGCGGGTCTGCTCGAACAAGGCCGCTCGCGCCCCGTCCTGCTGACCGAGGCGGTCAACATCGATGCCGATGGGGCACCGATCGAGGTCAGTATCGCGCGCTACGCGGCAGCCCGCACCCAGCTTGTGGTCGAAACCCCATGAGCGCCTGGCACATCAAGGCCGGCGCCGTGCTGCGCGATGGCGCGCTGGCACCGGGCAGCCTGCACCTGCATGCCGGCGTGATCAGCGAGGGGCCGATGCAGCGCGGCTTCGATGCCGCCGGCTGCTGGGTTCTGCCGGGCATCATCGACATCCATGGCGATGCGCATGAGCGCGCGCTGCAGCCCAGGCCCGGCGTGGATTTTCCGCTCTCCGTCGCGTTGCGCGACAGTGCGGCGCAGATGCTCGCCAGCGGCATCACGACTGCCTATCTGGGCGTCACCCTCTCCTGGGAGCCAGGGCTGCGTTCGCTCTCGACATGGCGCGCCCTGATGGCGGCACCTCGCCCGGTGGTGCCGGAACTGCGCATCCATCTGCGCTTCGAGGCCGATAATCTGGACGCCTTGCCCGATGCACTCGAGGGCCTGCGCAGCGGAGCGGTGGATCTGCTGGGTTTCAACGACCACACGCCAGCCATTGCCAAGAAGGCGGCCGATCCGCTCGCGCTGGTGAAATATGCCGAACGTGCGCATGTGCCGGTTGGCGAGATCGCGCGACTGGCTGGGGAAGCGATGGCGCGGCGCGCTGAGGTGCCGGCGGCGCGGCTTGCTCTCGCCCAGGCTGCGCGCGAAGCAGGCGCGGCCATGCTCAGCCATGACGATGCGACGCCCAAGGATCGCGCTGCCTTCCGCGCGCTGGGCGCCAGCATCTGCGAGTTTCCCATGGCCGAGGAGGTCGCCGCCGATGCCCGCGCCGCTGGCGAGCATGTGGTGATGGGTGCGCCGAATGTGGTGCGCGGCGGCAGTCATCTCGGCTGGGCCAGTGCAGCACCGCTCGCCGAGCGCGGCCTCGTGACCATCCTGGCCAGCGACTACCACTGGCCCGCGCTGTTCGAGGCACCTTTCGCCATGCTGCGCCGCGGGCGGATGGATCTCGCAGCCGCCTGGGCGCTGGTCTCCGCCAACCCGGCCGATGCGCTGGGGCTGTCCGATCGCGGACATTTGGCGGCCGGCATGCGCGGCGATGCGCTGGTGGTGCAAGGCGCGCCGGAAGCACCGCGGCTGCTGGCCGTCTTTTGCGCAGGTGACCTCGTCTGGTGCGCGCCGGAGGCTGCGGCGCGGATCGGCTGAGCTATTCCGTGCCGAAGCAGCGATCACCCGCATCGCCGAGTCCGGGCACGATATAGCCATGCTCGTTCAGCCGCTCATCCAGCGCGGCGGTATAGACCGGCACATCGGGGAATTCCGCGGTCATGCGCGCAACCCCTTCGGGGGCGGCGACCACGCAGGCGAAGCGGATGTCGCGCGCGCCGGCCTGGCGCAGCGCGCGAACCGCATTCACCGCGCTGCCGCCGGTGGCGAGCATGGGGTCCAGCAGCAGCGCGCCACGTGCCGAGAGCTCAGGCGGCAAGCGCAGCATGTACTGGCTCGCGGCCAGCGTCGTCTCGTCGCGCACCAGGCCGACATGGCCGACCGGCGCATCCGGCAACACCGTGCGCGCGCCTTCGAGCAGACCCAGACCCGCGCGCAGGATCGCGACAAGGCAAGGCTCCGGCGCGGCCAGGATGGGCGCATCCATCGCCACCAGCGGCGTGTCGATCCGCTGTTGCGATTCGGGCAGCGCGCGCAGCGCCTCCATGGTCAGCAAGGCGCCGATTTCGCCCAGCAGGCGGCGGAAATGGGCGCTCTGCGTCTCCCGCCGGCGCAGCGTGGTCAGCTTGTGGCGGATCAGGGCGTGGTCAACGACATGCAGGCTCATGGTGGTCCGTCTCGCGTGGTGGCGTGCTGGTATGCCGGGCGCAACGGGTGGGCAAGTGTCAGTCGCTCAACGCGGCGGCCTCGCGGCGCGTGATGGGCGCAAGCTGCGGCGGCGGCGGTCCAGGAACAGGATCAGACCGGCATCCGCCGCATTGCTCATTCGCGCAGCGCCCGCGGGTTGGAGATGGCGAGCCGAGCACGCGCATCGGCACGCAGCATGGCAAGGGCTGCTTCGTCATCATCATGCTGCCCGGCGCGGATGGCAGCCGCGAAGCCGGGCGGCGCTTGCGGCGTGGCGCTGTCGGCGATCAGTCGTGCGGCGATTTCGATGGCGCGCGCGACCATGCGCGCATCCAGCTGCTGCCCGGGCGGCAAGGCCGGCAGGATGCGCTCCAGCAACACCGCGCGGGCGGTCGCCAGAAGATTGGCGGCGTCAGGCGGTTCCTGCACGCAGGCGCTCCGTGATGTTCAGGGCGTCGAATTCCAACTCTGGCACCATGTGGCCGGTCAATGCGAGTTCCAGTGATGGCTCGCGGCCAGACAAATGCCGCGCGGCCTGGCCGGCGGCGATCACCGCCCAGCGGATGGTCGCGGCCAACTGCCAGATGCGCACGGTGAAGGGCTGTGGCTGCCAGCCGGCCTCGGCCGCATAGCCCGCGAGGAAGTCATCCAGGCTGCCAATGCCGCCGGCCTCCAGCGCATCCTGGCCGAAGCGCCAGCAGCGGGCGGTGAACCAGCCCAGATCCTCGTGCGGGTCGCCCCAGGCGGCGAATTCCCAATCCAGCACGGCGGTGATCCGGCCATCGGCGATCATGACATTGCCGGTGCGAAAATCACGGTGGCAAAGCACCGGCTGGCGCGGCGGCGGTGGCTGGGTCTCGAGGAAGCGCAGCGCCCATTCGAGTTGCGGACGCGGCCGGCCCAACGCGTCGATCCGCGCGCGCATTTCGGCGATGAAGGCGGCCATGGGCGCGGCCGGCGCGGCGCCCAGGAAAGCCGGCGGCGCGGTGCGATGCACGCGCGCCAATTCGCGGCCATGCGCCGCTGCCAGCGCCGCATCGCCGCCAACGGCCGCGGCACGCTTGGCATTTGCATGGCCTGATGCATGGCCCGCGGCGCGGCGCATCACGAAGAAGGGTGCGCCGATGATCGCGGCGTCCTCGCAGAGCATCAGCGGCTCGGCGACGGTCACGCCCGCCGCCCGGGCGGCTTGCAGCAGGGCGAATTCCTGCGCGCGCGTCAGGCTTTCAGGCAGTGTCGCGGCATTGTCGGTCCGCAGCACCCAGGCTTCGGGCGCGCCGTTGCGCGTGACGTCCAGCGCCCAGTTCTGCTGGATGGCGCCGCCCGACAGCCGCGCCATGTCGGTGATGCAGATGTGCTGGCCGAGCCAGGCCTCCAGCCGCGCCTTATCCATGCGCGCCCCAGGCGAAAAACTCGCGCCCGCGAGCGCGCAACTCCTGGGCAAGCACCATGCGATGCACCTCCGACGCGCCGTCCACCAGGCGTGCCTGGCGGGCGTAGCGGTACATCCATTCGACCGGCGTGTCCTTCGAATAGCCCTTGGCGCCCAGCAATTGCAGCGCGGTATCGGCCGCCTTGTGCAGGGCATCCGCGGCGACGATCTTGGCCATGGAAACATCCTGCTTGGCGCGATCGCCCTGGTCGAGCTTCCAGGCCGCGCGCATGGTCAGCATGCGCGAGATGTCAAGTTGCAGCGCAGCCTCGCCCATCAGGGTCTGCACGCTTTCGCGGTCCGCGAGCTTCACGCCGAATGACATGCGGGTCTCGATATGCGCCTGCGCGATTTCCAGCGCGCGGCGTCCCATGCCGGTCCAGCGCATGCAGTGCGTCAGCCGCGCCGGGCCCAGGCGAATCTGCGCCATCTTCAACCCATCACCCACGCCCATCAGCAGGTTCTCGTCGGTGATCTCCAGGCCGTCGAATTCCAGTTCGCAATGCCCGCCATGTTCCTCTGGGCCCATGATCGGGATGCGGCGAATGATGCGCCAGCCGGGCTGGTCCTTGTGGAACAGGAAGGCCGAGAGGCCGCGGCGCGCATCATCGCTGGTGCGCGCGAGGATGATGAAATGGGTCGCTTCGCCGGCACCGGTGATGAACCATTTGCGCCCCGTGATGCGCCAGCGGTCATTGCCCACGCGCTCGGCCCGCGTATAGGTCTGGCCGGGGTCGGAGCCAGCGCCACCGGGTTCGGTCATGGCGAAGGCGGATTGCACATCGCCATCGATCAGCGGCTGCAGCCACCAGGTTTTCTGCGCGGGTGTGGCGACGCGTTCCATCACCATCATGTTGCCGTCATCGGGGGCGGCGCTGTTGAACACGACGGGGCCGAAGATGGAGCGGTTCATCTCCTCATAGCAGGCGGCCATGCCGATGAAGGGCAATTCGCCACCGCCGCGTTCACGCTTGGATTGCAGGGCCCAGAGGCCGGCGGCTTTCGCCTCCGCGCGCAATTGGCGCAGCAGCGCGGGCGCGATGTTCTCGTGCTCGTCATAACTGGTGCGATCGGCCTCCAGCGGGATCAGCCGGTCTTCGACGAAATCGCGCACACGCTTGCGGATGGCGTCCAGTTCGGGGGCAAGTGCAAAATCCATGCTGCGGTCCTAGAGCGAGGCGACGGAATGGCCGCCATCGATGGTGATCGTGCTGCCGGTCATGTGCGATGACGCGTCGGACGCCAGCAGCAGCAGCGCGCCGGTCAGGTCATCGGGGCTGCCCAGGCGGCGTTGCGGGATTCGCTTGACCATGGCCAGCCCAGCTTCGCTGGCGAAAAATTCGCGGTTGATGTCGGAGGCGATATAGCCTGGCGCGATGGCGTTCACGCGGATGTTGTGGCGCGCCAGTTCCACTGCCATCTGGCGTGTCAGATGCAGCAGACCGGCCTTGGCGGCGGTATAGCCGGCCACGCCGGGGATGATGCGCTCGCCGAGGATGGAGGCGATGTTGATGATGGAGCCTGCGCGCTTGCCCGCGACCATGCCGCGCGCGACTTCCGTGGCGACCAGGAAGCAGCCGCGCAGGTTCACATCGACCACCTGATCGAAATCGGCGGCCTGCTGCGCCAGCAGCGGCTTGGTCACGGCGATGCCGGCATTGTTGACCAGGATGTCGATGGGGCCGGCGGCGGCGATGGCGTCGCGCACGGAAGCTGCGTCGGTCACGTCCAGCGCCACGGTTGTCGCGCCGATGGCCGCGGCGGTCTCGGCCATCGCGTCCAGGCGGCGCGCGGCCATCACCACGCGCGCACCGGCGCCAGCCAGGACCCGACAAAAATGCGCACCCAGCAGCCCGGATGCGCCGGTGACGAAGGCCGTGCGGCCGGAGAGATCAAGGATGTTGTGCATGGCGTTTCCGCGGTGCAGCGTGCCGCTCCGCGGGCGCCGCGTCCAGCATCAACCGGAGAGGTTGATGCGCGCGACAATGGGCGCCCAGCGCGCGACCTCAGCCTCCACATGGCGCAGAGCCGCGGCCGGCGACGGATCGGGCCAGGTTTCCACATTCGCGGCCGCCAGCCGCGCAACGACCGCGGCGTCGCGAAGCGCGGCCAGTGCCGCCTCGCGGATCTGCGCGTCCGAATCGGCAGGCGCGCCGGGGCGGCTGAACAGCACCTGCCAGGCGGTCAACGCATAACCCGGCAGCGCGCTGGCAAGCGGCGGAACGCCGGGCAGCAGCGCGGAGGCATTGGCGCTGGACAAGGCCAGCAGCCGCACGCGGCCATCGCGCGCCAGCGGCGCGAGCATGGTCGGGCTGTCGATCGTGAGCTGCATGCGGCCGGCCACCAGGTCCTGCACGGCATTCGCGGCGGTGCGATAGGGCACGATGGTGAAGGAGGCGCCCGACAACTGCTTCAGCAATTCGCCGGCCAGGTGGTTGGTGGCGCCGGGATTGGCGGCGCCGTAATTCGCGGCCTCGCCCTGCGCGCGCAGCCAGGACAGCAAGCCCGCAACATCCTGGGCCGGCACGGCCGGGTGGACCGCGACCACGAAGGGTTGCGCGCCGACGCCCGCAAGCGGCACGAAATCGCGCACCGGATCATGCGGGAAATTCGGATAGACCGCGCGCATGACCGGGTGGTTGTTGGTGCCGATGAAGACCGTGCTGCCGTCATTGGGCGCACGGTGAAAGGCGGCGGCACCCACGGTGCTGCCGGCGCCCACGATGTTCTCTGGCACGATGGTACGACCGAGCAGCGGCTGCATCGCCTCGGCCAGGATGCGGCCCACCACATCGGTGACGCCGCCAACGCCGACCGGGATGATCAGCCGCAGCGGGCGGCGGTCCTGCGCGAGCGCGGGCATGGCGAGAAAGGGCAGGGCGCGGCGGGTGATTCGCATCGGGGCCTCCTTGTGGTGGCGATGCACAGATGGTGCAGTGGCGCGAACCATGAGGGAAGCACCGATGCGACCGATCCGCCTGCAGGAAACCTTCCGCGCCGTCTTTTATGTGCCGTTCTATGCGGCACTCGCGCGCGGGGATTACGCAGCCCAGGGCGTGGATGTGACGCTGCTGGATGGCGGGGAGCCGGCGCGCGCAAAGGACGCGGTGCTGGAAGGGCGCGCGGAAATCGCCTGGGGTGGGCCGATGCGGTTGATGTTGGCGCATGATGCGGACCCGGCATGCCCCCTGCGCAACTTCGGCGCGGCCGTTCTGGGGGATCCGTTCTTCCTGGTGGGGCGCGCGCCGCGCCCGGAGTTTCGGTTGCGCGATCTGGCGGGGCTGCGGTTTGCCAGTGTGGCCGAGGTGCCGACCCCCTGGTGGGCCTTGCAGGAGGATATCCGCCAGGATGGCATCGACCCCGAGGCCCTGAACCGCGACGCGACGCATACCATGGCCGAGAACTCGGCGGCACTGTTGCGCGGCGATGTGGATGTGATCCAGGTCTTTGAGCCCTTCGTCTCGCGGCTGGAGGATGCGGGCTGCGCGGTCTGGCACGCAGCCGCGACGCGCGGGCCGACCGCCTACACGACCTTCATGAGCACGACGGCGAATCTGCGCGAATACGCACCGGAATTCCGGGCCATGCTGCGCGGGCTGGGCCACACGCTGGATTGGCTGCACGCGACGCCTGATGCGGAGGTCGCGCGCACCGTCGCGCCATTCTTCGTCGACCTGGACGCAGCGCTGATCACGCGTTGCATCGCGCGGTATCGCCCGCTCGGCATCTGGCCGCGCACGCCGTTCTTCCCGCCCGAACCCTGGGAAAGACTGGAACACGCCATGTTCACCGCCGGCGCCATCCGGCGTAAACCGGGCCATGCCGCATGCGTGGACAACACGCTGCTGGGTTGAGTGGGGAACGCCATGCCGCGCACGATGTTCGACAAGATCTGGGACCAGCATGTCGTCACCGAATTGGGCGATGGCTGGTCGCTGCTCTATCTGGACCGCATCCTGATCCATGACCTGTCCGGTGGCCGCGCGATCCGCGAGATCACCGAGGCGGGGCACAGTGTGGCCGAGCCGAGCAAGGTGTTCGCCGTGCCGGATCATGCGGTGTCCTCGGCGCCAGGGCGGAGTGCGGCGACCTTCAAGACCGGCGAGGCACTGGAGAAATCGCTGCGCGAATATTCCGCCAAGGCCGGCGTGCATTATTTCGGCCTGGGCGCGCGCGGCCATGGCATCGTGCATGTGATGGCGCCGGAACTGGCCATCGTGCTGCCGGGCGTGACGCTGGCTTGCGGTGACAGCCATACCTGCACCAATGGCGGTGTCGGCGCCATGGCCTTCGGCATCGGCGCGAGCGAATTGGGGCATGCGCTGGCCACGCAGACTTTGCCGCAGCGCAAGCCCAAGCGCATGCGCATCCGCTACGAGGGCACGCGCGGCGCGGGCGTGACCGCGAAGGACATGATCCTGGCCGCGATCGGGCGTTTCGGCACCGCCGCCGGCACGGGATACGCGATCGAATACGCCGGCAGCGCGGTGCGCGCGCTGTCACTGGAACAGCGGCTGACGCTGTGCAACCTGTCCATCGAGATGGGTGCCAAGGTGGGCATGGTGGCACC